>NZ_JBANBA010000104.1:9127-33391 GCF_059803475.1 Bradyrhizobium sp. UFLA05-89
GCGTCCTTTGCGGTCGGCGGCAAAGCCTCAGCATCGGCGGTAGATTGAATCGTTGATATCGACCGGTCGGTGCCAGGCTGAAGCGCCGATTTGTCGACCAGCGAAGCTGTGGCTTCCGCAATGGAAGCCGTGACGTCCGCAAAGAGCGTCACTGGATTCTCCACCGATAGAATCGCGACACCGATCGCTGTCGCCGTTGCAACCAAAATACACGCCTTAAGAACTCGCGACGAGATAACAGCTGCTCTGTCCCACGCTTTCCCGATACCCTGCTGCTCTGGTTCATCGGCGAGAAAGAGAGGTAAAGAATAGTCCGGATCAAAACTGTCTTTGGTCGGCATTGGGCGATGTCCCCTCAATGTACTTGTCGATTACTACCCTGCTATCGAGGTGCAAAAAGCGGAGAAATCTTGATTTCACTTGGGCTGGGGAACCGCACGAATTCGCCGGCCGGTACGCTCAGCAGCCTTTTGGGAACTCACCATGCTCGCCACTCTGAGACCTGACTCCGCACACTGACGCGGCCGCATTGCGCCAACAGGACACGAAATAACGGCTGAGATTCTCAGCGCCAATCACCGTTGCTTCACACAGCGCAAAATCGCAGAGCGTAGCAGCGGCTAGTGACGGGGACGGGATGCAAACAAATTGGAAGCCCATGCACTTAGACATGCACCAAGCGAAGCGTTGCGGAGCTCCGCTGGGCAATCAACACGCCTACAAGCATGGGCATTATTCCGCGGAGGCTATTGCTCGACGCCGGGAGATATCGAGATTGGTCCGCGTTGCGCGCGCTCTGGGGTAGTCAGTCTGTAGTGTTCTCGATGGGGCGGCCATTTGCCGCGCGACATCCACCACATGCCGAGGGGTTAAATTCCGAAGGTTCTTGCCTCTTCAATCAGACCAGCCAGATAGCGATGAACAACCTGCCTACCGTTGAAGGTGACTGATCGGGGCGGATCAAAATAATCGGAACAGCGGTCGTCCTTTACGCGGACCAACACCAAGAAACAACCTCCTCATTTGATGAGGAGACAAGAACATGACCGTGTTCATCCGTACCAACGCGAAGCTCTAGACCTTCCAATTTTTTCGGATCAAATGGTTCGCGGAACGTAAGAGTTGCTTGACCTGCTTTCATGCGGGTAGTCACGTCATCTATGCCGTGGTCCTCAGAGTTTCGTGCGTGGTGCGCATAGGAAAGCAGCGGGTCGTCCTTTCGTACCTTTTTTGCCCTCCCAAACCATCCTGAAGCCCTACCGTTGGCCTTGTTTCCCTGCTCAAGCTTTGAGTAAACAGCGTTTCCGTTTATGAGTAAGTCAGACCAAGCGCTCGCGACTTCGTCGAGAGGTTTTGTCGCGCTCAATGCGCCCCAAGGCATCTCGGGCCTTCTCCAGCCGAGCAAGGCTGTGACGGATTGCATTGGAATCAGCTATTGCCGCAAAACGTAAATTTCTTAAAGATTTTGGGGACCAATTTGGGGACGGGACGGATCAAGATTTTTGTTTTGTTCATTCTTACAAGAACTTAGCTAGATAAGCTGGCGGAGAGAGTGGGATTCGAACCCACGGTACGGTTTCCCGCACACACGCTTTCCAAGCGTGCGCCTTAAGCCACTCGGCCATCTCTCCGGAGCGCCCTCTCTTGAAGGCGCGCCGCTGATTTTGCAAGGGACTGCGGGTCGATCGGCTCAAAATTCCTTAAGCCATTGTATTTCAATGATAAAATATAGAGCTCCGAGGCCCGGGCGAGACCCGCCGGGGGTGAACCGGAGGCGGCTCTGGCGCGACGATTCACGGAAGCACGCATCCGACAGATGAGAGGGGACACCATGACCTGCTTTCGAGCCATCGCCGCCCTTGGCCTTGTATGCGCCGCCTCGGTGATCTCGGCCCCGGCGGCCGCGCAGATGTGCACGCGCCAGGGCGTCGATGTCACCTGCGATGACGGCCGGCGCGGGGTGCTGGCGGGCGATGCCATCATCTGGCCGGACGGCACGCGCTCGAGTGCGTCGCCGCATCCGAGCGTCATCATCGGCAACAAATCATCGGTCCATGTCGGCCAGGGCGTGTTCGTCGGCCAGGGCAACGGCATGGTGCCGATGGACGACCCCAACGCGCCCAACAAACGGCGCTGCGCGGTGCTCGACGGCGTCTCGTACTGCTATTGAGGAGTCTGACCACCCTCCCGCAAGGGGGAGGGTGATCGAGATCGCGGCACCAATTTCAAGGCCGCTTGAGGCGTGAGCTACATCAACCTCACACCCGAGATCGCCGACTTCAGCCAGCGCAGCGCCTGCGGGGATTGGGTGGCCAGTGGCGCCACGGTGGACTTCTCCGTCCGGCTCTTCTCCAGCACCGCGACGAAGTCGGCGGACCATTGCTGGATGGTATGCCCGCGCAACTTCTTCATCATTGCCGCCCAGCGCATCTTGCGCTCGGTGAGCGGCATCGAGGCTGCCATCGAGATCGCGCGCGCCATGCCATCGATGTCGTGCGGGTTGACCAGCAGTGCCGTGTCGAGCTCGTTGGCGGCGCCCGCGAATTTCGACAGCACGAGCACACCGGGATCGGCCGGGTTTTGCGCGGCAACATATTCCTTGGCAACCAGGTTCATGCCGTCATGCAGCGGCGTCACCACGCCGACCTGCGCGGTGCGATAGAGGCCCGCGAGCACCGCCTGGCTAAACCCCTTGTTGAGATAGCGGATCGGCGTCCAGTCGACCTCGCCATGGCGGCCGTTGACGTCGGTGACCAGACGCGCGACCTCGTTCTGGAGATTGCCGTAGGCCTCGATGCCGCCGCGCGAGGGGTTTGCGATCTGAAGCAGCGAGATGCTGCGCGAGAACTGCGGCTGCTCGGTCCACAGGCGATCGAACGCGCTGATGCGATTGACGAGGCCTTTGGAATAGTCGAGCCGGTCGACGCCGATCGCGAGCTTCTCGCCGTTGAGGCTGCGCCGCAGCCGCGATACGTCGGGATGCGAGATCGACTTGGCGGCATACTGCGCGAATTTTTCCGCATCGATGCCGATCGGAAACACCTGGCATCGCGTGCGGCCATGCTTGGAGGTGACGGTGCCGTCCTCGATCGTCAATCCGAGTTCCTGACCGACATAGCCGAGAAAATTCCGGCAATCCTCCGCGGTCTGGAAGCCGATGAGATCATAGCCGAGCATCGCCTCGATCAGATCGCGATGATGCGGCACGCCCTGGATCACCGCCGGCACCGGCCAGGGCGTGTGCAGGAAGAAGCCGATCGGATCCTCGACGCCGAGATCGCGCAGCTCCGCACCGAGCGCGAGGAAATGATAATCCTGCACCCAGAAAGCGGTGCTCTCTTTCCGGAAACGCAGCAGCGCGCGCGCCATGAAGGCGTTGACCTCGCGATAGCTGAGATAGTCACCTTGCGAGACGCGAATGAGATCGCTGCGCGAATGCAGCGCCGGCCACAACGCCGAATTGGCAAAACCCTCGTAATAGCCGCCGTAATGCGCCGCCGGCAGATCCAGCGTCGCCAGCGCACCGGTACCCAGCGCCTCGATCTCGGCGAAGGGTTCCTTCTGATGACCATCGCGCACCCGGCCCGAGGAACCCACCCAGATCGCTCCGGAATGTTCCACAACGGGAAGAAGGGCGGCAGCGAGACCGCCCGTCATGGGTTCGTTGGCTTTGCCGCGCGCGACGCGATTTGACACGACGACGAGATTCACAGGGTCGTCCCCTCCTGTTATTCCGCCTCGTTTAACTGGCGTTCATCAATATGGTTCCTGTTCATGGTTTCAACCAATTGAAACCAAAATCAGGCGCGCGCGCCGGAACTGTATTTTGTCCTCCGAAACGGAAAATCCGACGCAAAGACAGTTTTCTGCGTCCCCTTTGCGCAGCAAGAATCGCGTTTGCGCAACGCGGTTCCGAGACCTTTATGGCTCTCGCGTGGCGCTGCCTTGCTTTTACCTTGTCTCGCCGTCGAGCAGATGGGCGAGGAACTCGCGCACATCACTGGGTGAGTCGAAGTGACCATTCACGCCACGCGCGCGACGTCCCACCGAAAATGCGAGCCCGTTCATGTCGGGCATGATCGCGAACACGGTTTCATCGGTGACATCGTCGCCGATGAACAGCGGTCGGCGGCCCCTGAACGGCTCGTGCGTCATCAATTCGCGCACGCCGCTCGCCTTGGTGAAGCCGGAATGCTTGATCTCGCAAACGAACTTGCCGGGCAGCACCTCGATCGGCGCGTTCGGCAGGTCGGCGCGGATCAGCGATACCGCAGCATAGATCGCCTTTTCCGCATGCGGGGCGAGACGGTAATGCAGCGCGAGCGAGTAGCCCTTGTCCTCGAGCAGGATGCCGGGTGACAGCTTTGCGATGGCGGCCAGACGCCGCTTCAACTCCTTGTCCATCGGCGGCGCATGGCTTGCCACCGCCTCGCTGTCCGGCTCCAGCCGCATTTCGGCGCCGTGACCGCCGACGGCCGGAAATTGATCCGGCGCGAAAATCAGATCGATGTCGTTGAGCGAGCGTCCGCTGACAAGCGCGAGAGCACCGGAGGTACGCTCGACCAGGCGGTTGAGCGTGTTCGAGAGGCCCGGCGGCACCCAGACCTCGCGCGGCGTCGGCATCAGTTCGAGCAGCGTGCCGTCGATGTCGAGCAGGATAGCCGTCTCGCTGAGATGCGGCACCAGGGCCTGTGGCACCGGCACCGAGTCCGGCGTCTCGTCATCTTCCATGGTTCGTATGTCCATCACTTCCGAATTCATAACCTACTCCATAAAGGCAAGCGGCCGCGCGATTTGTTCGAGCGATTTGCGTTCCGCTGCGACGGCATAGCGCCATGCCACGATCGCGGCCGCGATCATCAGCGCCGATCCCAAGAGATAACCTGCGAATACGCTGGTGCGGGACCCTGTGTCGATCAGCGCACCAAACAGCGCGGGACCCACGACCCCGCCAATGCCGGTGCCGATCGCATAGAACACCGCGATCGCGAGCGCGCGCACCTCCAGCGGAAAGGTTTCGCTGACGGTGAGATAGGCCGCGCTCGCCGCGGGCGAGGCAAAGAAGAAGATCACCATCCAGGCGATGGTCTGTCCCTGCGCGCTGAGCGCGCCGATCGCGAACAGATAGCCCGAGATCGCAAGCAGGAGGCCCGATACGCCATAGGTCAGCACGATCATGGTACGGCGGCCAAGCGTATCGAAGAAGCGGCCGAGCAGCAGCGGGCCGAGAAAATTGCCGGCGGCGAAGGGAAGGATGTACCAGCCGACGCCATCGGCGCTGATGCCGTAGAAATCGGTCAGCACCAGCGCGAAGGTGAAGAAGATCGCGTTGTAGAAGAAGGCCTGTGCGCTCATCAGCACCAATCCCACCAGCGCGCGCTGACGATAGGTCCTGAACAGCGTGTGCACCACCTCGCCGAGCGGCGTGTGGTCGCGCATTTTGATGCGGACCTTGGCGAGGGCGGTGTCGCCCTGCTGATGTCCGATCACCGACCGCTCGATGTCATCGACGATCGCGTGAGCTTCGTCCGGCCGACCGTGGATCATCAGCCAGCGCGGGCTCTCCGGAATCCACATCCGCATGAACAGCACGACCAGACCGATCGTCGCGCCGATGAGATACGCAAGGCGCCAGCCGAGATCGGGACCGACCACGGCGGGATCGAGCAGGATGATCGCGCTCACCGCTCCCATGGCGGCGCCGATCCAGAAGCTGCCGTTGATGACGAGATCGGTCCAGCCGCGGTAACGCGCCGGCACCAATTCCTGGATGGTCGAGTTGATCGCGGTGTATTCGCCGCCAATGCCGGCGCCGGTAAGGAAACGAAACA
Organism: Bradyrhizobium sp. UFLA05-89; assembly: GCF_059803475.1. Taxonomy (NCBI): domain Bacteria; kingdom Pseudomonadati; phylum Pseudomonadota; class Alphaproteobacteria; order Hyphomicrobiales; family Nitrobacteraceae; genus Bradyrhizobium; species Bradyrhizobium sp. UFLA05-89. The sequence continues at coordinate 14,959 of NZ_JBANBA010000104.1, forward strand.
GCGCGTAGCTCGCGACACTCCACGACAGCGCGGTTGCGGCGGTCGCGGACAGATACACGGCCAGCGTGATGAAGAACAGCTTCTTGCGCCCGATGCGATCGGTCAGCCAGCCAAAGCCGAGTGCCCCCAGCACCGCGCCGGCAAGATAGGCGGAGTTGGCGATGCCTAGATCGAGATTGGAGAAGTTCAGCGTCGTGCTTTGCTTCAAGGCGCCGGAAAGCGCGCCGGCCAGCGTCACCTCCAGCCCGTCGAGAATCCAGGTGATGCCGAGCGCGAGCACGACACGGGTATGAAAGCCGCTCCAGGGCAGCGCGTCGAGGCGCGAGGGAATGCTAGTCTCGACGACGCGATCATGCGCCGCCGCCGAGACAGAATCAAAGTTCAGCGCTGGGGTTTGCTGCAAGTCCATCGCGCTATTGCTGGAGGTGCGGCGTGATTCAATCCGCGACTATCGACAACGTTTGCGGCGAAGTCAGGTTCCCACAGGAACCGCCTCGCGACGCGGCCGTTTTCAGAGGAGCTGCAAGGAGTTAACGCATGGCTCAAGTCAGAAAGTCGACACATTCGCGCAAAACTGCAAAGCGCAAGGCGGCGCATCGAACATCAAGCCGCACGCGGCGACATCCCGCCTCGCGCAAGACATCTAAAACGACGACATCGAAACGTGCAGCGCCGAAGCGCTGGTCGCAACGGGTGACGAAGGAGAGCGACGCGCTCGACCTCAAGCACGGCGTGTTCAAGCAGACGAGCCCGCAGAAGATCGCAGCGTCCCTGAAGCGCTCGGCCGAGCACTCCCGGCGCCGTAAAAGCGGCGCCTATCGTTCGGCGCTGTCGATGCTGACCTTCTACATCAACCGCGCCGGCAAAACCCTGCCGAAGACCCAGCGCACGCGGCTTGAGCGCGCCAAGGTGGAGCTGAAGCGGGCGTTCGGGAGGGAGTGAAGGCTGCGCAAAATAAATTTGGACAGCGACACATGGTCCGCTCGTCATCCCGGCCTTCGCCGGGATGACACCAGAAGGCGTGGCGACGGAAGGGCAGCCTTACGCCGCCCTGATATTCGCCATGAAGCGGTCGAGCTCGGCGCGCAGGCGGGTGCTTTCGCTGGAGAGGGTTTTGGCCGAGTTCAGCACCTCTTCCGAGGCCGAGCCGGTTTCGGCGGCGCCGCGGTTGACCTGGCCGATATCGGTGGCCGCGGTCTGCGTGCCCTGCGCGACATTCTGGACACTGCGAGCGATCTCCTGCGTCGCGGCGCCCTGCTGTTCCACGGCGGTGGCAATCGAAGTCGCAATCGTCGAGATCTGGCCGATGGTGGCGCCGATCTCCTTGATTGCCGCAACCGACTCGGCGGTCGCGCCCTGCATGCCCGTAATGTGCGAGGAGATCTCGTCGGTCGCCTTCGCGGTTTGGCTCGCCAGCGACTTCACCTCGCTGGCGACCACCGCAAAGCCGCGGCCGGCTTCGCCGGCGCGAGCCGCCTCGATCGTGGCGTTCAAGGCCAAAAGATTGGTCTGTTCGGCGATCGCGGTGATCAACTTCACCACCTCGCCGATCTGCTGTGCCGCATGCGACAGTTTGCCGATGCGGCCGTCGGTCTCCCTGGCCTGGACGACGGCAGCCTCCGCGATGCGGCTGGAATCGCGGACCTGACGGCCGATCTCCTCGACCGAGGCCGAGAGCTCTTCGGTCGCGGTAGCGACCGACTGCATGTTGGAGGAGGCCTGCTCGGAGACCCCTGCGACCTGGCTCGAGAGGGTCTGCGTGGTCTCGGCGGTCCGCGTGAGCGTGGACGCTGCGGATTCGAGCTGCACAGCTGAAGCCGAGACGTTCGAAACGATGGCGCCGACCGCGGTCTCGAAATCATCGGCAAAGCGGATCAGCTCATTGCGGCGCGCCGCGGCCGTCTCCTTGTTCTGGGCTTCGTTGGCCGCCGCGTCGCGCTCGGCCTTCGCGACAGCCTGCATCTTGAACTCTTCGACCGCGCCAGCCATCTCGCCGATCTCATCGTTGCGGCCAAGGCCCGGCAGCACGACCTCGAAATTGCCCGAGGCGAGTTCGCGCATTGCCTTGCACATCGCGATCATCGGCCGCGAGATGCCGGTGCCGAGCAGGAAGGCCAAGATGGCGCCGAGCAGCGTGCCACCGGCAGCCAGCATCAGGATCAGATGTTCCGTCTGGTCGATGCTGGTCTCGGATTCCGTTTCCAGCCGCCGCTGCTCGGACACCAGATCGGCCTTCATCGCGGTTGCGCCCTGCATGATGGCGCCGGCCGAGCCGCTCATCTCGGTGACGAGGTCGTCGATCATCTTGGCATTGGCGACGAGCTTCTCCAGAGCCTCGCGATAGGCCGCAAGCAGACCCTTGGCGTCCTTCAGGCCGGCGACGATCTTGTCATCCATCGAATAGACCGCGTTGAGCGAATTCTCGACGAATTTCAGCCGCGCCAGCGCGTTTGCGGCAAGCGCCTGGTCTGAATTGAGGACGAAGTTGGTCGCCGCCGCGCTCGCGGTCTGAAATTGGGCATTGACCTGCTTGGTGCCGAATTCGATCGCCTGCGCCTCGGCGTCCGAGGCGTTGTTGCCGATGTCGTCGAGCTTGTACTTCAAAAGGTTGGCGTTGCGCTGAAGCTGGTTCTCGACCAGGAGCGCGCTGTCACGCTTGGATTGCAGGATCTTGGCAAAGGTTGCGGAGAAGTTCGAAAACTCCCTGGCGAGCTTGTTGAGGCTTTCCAGCCGCGCCTGCTTCTTGGCACCCTTGATGGCATGGTCGATGGCGTTCTTCAGGCCCGCTTCGGCCTCCAGCGCCACCTTGGCATCATCTTCCTTGCCGGTGACGACGAAGTAGCGGGCGGCCGAACGATAGGCGAGCAACTCGCGATCGATGTTGCGGGCGAGATCAGCCTCGGAGACGCTGGTGCGGTAGGAGCCGACGCCAGCCGAGACCCGCTCAAAACCAAAATAGGCGAAGGCCATGCTGACGGCCAATATGACGAGCACGGCGGCAAAGCCGAGGATGATCTTGGCGCGGAACCTCAGGGTCGGAAAAAATGTGCGCTTCGACTTCGACGCGGTACGCCCGACCATTCCAACCCCCAATTTATGTTCTTGCAGCATTCATGCGGCCCGGAAGCAGCCCCTCCCGAACCGGTGCGGAAAATTAAGGCAGAAACGTCAAGGGGCGGTAAATTCGTCCGGCCTGCATGCTGTGTCGAGCATCTTCCTGTCCAAGGCGTTCGGGGCGCCGTGTTGCGGCTAACCGGAAAGCGCCTTACTCTTGGGGCACTTGTCGGGCACTTATCAGGCTCTTGGCGTCAGACCGAGCCGGTCCTCGAGGGGAGAAACGGAGTGGGGCAAACCGACTTTCGGTTTGGCGGTGCGTCTGGCGTTGCCGTTGCCAAATCGAAGGCTGCGAGCGTCGATGAAGCCGTGGCCGAGCTCGCGGCCCAGCTCCCAGCCGACGAGCTGGCGCTGATCCTGGTCTTCCTCTCCCCCGCTTACGATCCTCATCACTTCATTGCCGAGATCACCCGGCACTTCGATGACACCCAGGTCTGCGGTTGCACGACCGCGGGCGAGCTCGCCCCGGACGGCTGGGACGAGAACAGTGTCGTGGCGCTGGCGTTCAGCCGCGCCGACTTCTCGGCCGCAATCCGGCCCATTCTCAATCTCGACAGCTTCCGCGTCGAGGACGGCCGCAGGATCGGCGGCGAGCTCCGGCACGAGCTGCTGCGGGCTACCCCGCAGGTCGACCGCGGCAGTCCGTTTGGCCTCGTATTGATCGACGGCCTGTGCCGACGCGAAGAAGCGGTGATGTCCGCCATCTATGCTTCGCTCGACGACATTCCAGTCGTCGGGGGATCGGCGGGCGACGGGATGCGCTTCGAGAAGACCTGGGTGTTCTTCGAAGGCAAGGCCCACACCAATGCCGCCCTCCTGATCCTCCTGAACACGTCGCTGCCGTTCCGGGTCTTCAAATGCGACAATTTCGAGCCACAGCCGCAGAAGATGGTGGTCACCGAGGCCGACATCGAAAATCGGACGGTCAGGGAGCTGAATGCGGAGCCTGCGGCGAAGGAATATTCGCGCATGGTCGGGATCATGGACGCCAAGCTCGACCCGTTCTCCTTCGCGTCCCACCCCGTTCTGGTACGCGTCGGCGGCTCCTATTATGCGCGGTCGATCCAGCGCGTCGAGCCGGACGGCTCCTTGCATTTCTTCTGCGCCATCGACGAGGGCATGGTGCTGACCGCTGCGACGTCGCGAAGCCTGGTCGGCTCGACGCGCGAGACTTTTGCCGAAATTCGCGATGAGATCGGCGACGTGTCGCTCTTCATCGGCTTCGAATGCCTGTTGCGCCGGCTGGACGCCGAGCAGCATCAGCTCGCCCGCGACATGTCCGAGCTGTACCGGCAGAACCGCGTCGTCGGCTTTCACACCTATGGCGAACAGTTCGGCTCGATGCATGTCAACCAGACCTTCACGGGCGTCGCGATTGGAAGGCGCCCCTCGTGACGGAGGCGTGTCAGGATCCTCAAGCCGTCGAGCAGCTTCAGCGGGAAGCCGCGAAGCTGAGGAAGATCAATGCGGCGCTGATGTCCCGCGTCGAGCGCTCGATGGACCAGCAGCTCAACGCGTTCTCGCTGTTCGAGACGGCCATCGCGCTGGACCATCAGGTTCGCGACCGGACGCATCAATTGCGCGAGGCGCTCCATTCGATCGAACGCGCCAATGAGGGACTGTATCGCGCCAAGCAGCAGGCCGAGGCCGCGAGCTCGCTGAAATCCTCGGTTCTGATCTCGGTCACCCACGACCTGTTGCAGCCGTTGAACGCGGCGCGCCTGACGCTGTCGGCGCTGACCGAGATGATGGAATCGCAGGAGGCGGGCCTGCTCATCGATCAGGTCGACCGCTCGCTGGTGACGCTGGAGGACCTGCTGCGATCGCTGCTGGAGATCGCAAAGCTAGATGCCGGCGCGCTCAGGCCCGACGTCCGCCCGATCGCGCTGGCCCCCCTGTTCGAGCAGCTTCGCAACGAATTCGAGCCGATCGCCGCGCGGCAGGGTCTTTCCTTGCGCATCCGCACCTCACCGCTTGCGGTGACGTCGGATGCGATGATGCTGCGGCGGATCCTGCAAAACCTGCTTGCCAACGCCATTCGCTATACCCGCAGCGGCGGCGTCGTCATGGGATGCCGGCCGAGGGGCGAGCGCATCTGCGTCCAGGTCTCCGACACCGGGCCGGGCATTGCACAGGCGCAGCAGGAAGCGATCTTCCGCGAATTCCAGCGCGGCGAGGCCAGCGCGACCGACCAGGCCGGTTTCGGGCTCGGCCTCTCCATCGTCCGCCGCTTCGCCACCGTGCTCGGACACGAGGTGCGGCTGTCATCGCAGGTCGGTCGGGGATCGACCTTCGCCCTGGAGCTGGAGCCTGCCGACCTCACGGAAGTCAGCGACGAGGTGCACGAGGTCAAGCTGGCCGAGCGGCACTATGGCGGGCTCGAAGGCGCCAAGATCCTCCTGATCGAGAACGATCCGAATGGCTCCGAGGCCATGGCCGCGCTGCTGGAAGGCTGGGGCTGCGACGTCGCGACGACGCGATCGGCCGTGGACGCACTGCTTCGCCTCAGCGAGCTCGGTGGGGCCCCCGATGCCGTGATCGCCGATCTCCATCTCGATCACGGCGAGAGCGGCCTGTCGGCCGTCGCAGAGATAAGAGAGCATTTGAAGCTGGACGTGCCGGCAATGATCATCACGGCCGACTATTCCGAAAAGGCCGCGAAGGAGGCGAGCCTGCACGGGCTCGAGGTGCTGAAGAAGCCGATCAAGCCCGCCGAGATGCGGGCACTGCTGTCGTTCCTGCTGACTTGAGGAGCGATCGGATCGGAGCGATCGACCGGGTCGCTGCAAAAACCCGCAAAACAACCCCATGCAAAGTAGAAACGGCTGGCGGTGACGGCCTACGCTTTATCCGAAAACCACTTGACACGTCGGGCAAATCACTGACAAAAGGGTATTGTGGCGAAGAGCGGCAGGGCCATCGCGTATGACGATGGTTGGCTGTGAACGTGTTCGGCCTCATGGTTCGAGACGCGCCGCAAGCGGCGCTCCTCACCATGAGGGTCTAGAATTTCGCCGCGAAGCAAGACCTCATCCTGAGGAGCCCGCCAAAGGCGGGCGTCTCGAAGGATGGGCCGCAAAGACATCGTTCACCACGATCCTTCAGATGCAAAGGGCGAATCGCTCTTCGTCCAGCTACTCCGATTGCGCGCGATCGTGCTTCGCTCGCGCGCCTTCGCTCGCAAGCGTCGCGAAATCGATACGGGACATTTCGACGATCGCCTTGGTGCGGCTGAGCACGTTGAGCTTGCGCAGGATGTCGGAGACGTGGACTTTCACGGTGGTCTCCGAAATCTTCAGCTCATAGGCGATCTGCTTGTTCTGCAGGCCGCGCTTGAGCATTTCGAGCACGCGCAATTGCTGCGGCGTCAGATCGTGCAGGCGTTTGATGAGATCCTGCGCGGGGCCGGCGGCGCGCTGCGGACGGGTCGCACGATAGGCACCGGGAACGCAGACCGCGCCGCGCAGCACCTCGCCGATCGACTGCGCGAGATCCTGCTTGGACGAGGACTTGAGGATGTAGCCGGCGACGCCGAGCGACAATGCGCCGGAAATGATCTGCGGATCCTGATGCCCGGATACGATGACGACGGGAATTTTGGGAAACGCCTTGCGGATGCGGATGATGCCCGAAAGACCCGTCGTGCCCGGCATCGACAGGTCAAGGAGAATGAGATCGAGCCCCGCGGTCGCCGACAACAGCTCGAGCGCACCGTCGACCGACATGGCTTGAAGGATGTCCGCCTCGGGCGCCACCATCTGTAGCGCACCTTCGAGCGCCTCGCGAAACAGCGGATGATCTTCGACAATCAGAAATCGCATCGCGCGTGAGCCGTTTCCAAATTATTGCCGGGTGCAAAGTTGCATTGAGAATGCATCAGCTGGATCAAGCCGGGTTGATCCAGGTCAAGAACGAGAGCGCGCGTCATTGCGGCCGGCCGCGATCGAGGCGTGCATAGGGCCGGCCCTTGGGATCGGGCAGGTCCATCTTGCCGATCTCGATGATCGCCTTGTTGCGGCTGAACAGGCCAAGCTTGCGGAGGATCTCGGTGATGTGCGCCTTCACGGTGGATTCGGCGAGTTGAAGCTCCTGGGCGATCTGCCGGTTCGGATAGCCGCGGCGCAGGAGGTCGAACACCCGAAGCTGCTGCGGCGTGAGCTCGCGCAGCTTGACCGCAAGCGCCTTGCTGGTGTCGGCGCGGCGCCGCTGCGGGGTTGCGACAAAATCCTTCGGCACCGACACCGATCCGCTCAGCACGCCTTCGATCGATTGCGCGAGCTCGCGCTTCGACGTCGACTTCGGCAGATAGCCGGCGGCGCCCAGCGCCAGCGCCTCGCGAACGACGTGCTGGTCCTCCTCGCTCGAAACGATGGCGACCGGCAGGCGCGGATAGGTCTCGCGCAAGCGGAGAAAGCCGGAGAAGCCGGTCGCATCCGGCAGCGAGAGATCGAGCAGCGCGAGGTCGATGCCCTGTTCGGCCGACAGGATATGCAGGGCGTCCTCGATCGACATCGCCTCGAAGATCCGCGCCTCCGGCAATGCCAGCCGTACCGCATTGCCGAGCGCCTCGCGAAACAGCGGATGATCGTCGATGATCAGGAAGCTGGTCATGGCGCGTTCCCAAGACTCCACCGCACGAGACTCCACCGCACGAGGCTCCATCGCACGGTCGTCCACCGCAGGAGCGGAAGCGGTACATCTATGCGGCATCCATCCGGCACCGGGATGATGCCGGATGGACGCTACCTCATTCTCCTGATCGCGTCCGGTCAAGAGAGTTCAGTCGTTCGATTCGGACTGGACCGTCAGCAGGAAGGAATAGATGTTGTCGAACTGGTCATCGGTGAAGACCTCTTTCCAGGCCGGCATGCCCTTGGCAGGCCGTCCTTCATGCACGGTCGTCCAGTATTTCTCGCGCATCTCGTCGCCGTAGCGGTGACGCAGCAGCCGCAGATCGATCTTCTTCTCGCTCTGGATCGCGTCGGGACCGTGACAATGCGCGCAGGTGCCGTTGAAGATCTCCTTGCCCGTGCCGACGGCCTCGGCGCCTGGCGCGGCCGCGTCACCCTTGGTCTCGGTCGCCACCACATTGGCAATCTCAGTCACTTGGGCAGTCACTTGGGCTCCGGGTCCAGTTCCCGTCGTTGTTCCCTCCGGCACCGCCTGGGCCCCGCCGAAGCGAACGGGCTGGCCCGTTGGCAAGCCGTATTTCACCGCAAGATCGGCGATCGTCTTCTGAAGCTGCGGCAGGATGGCATCGACGCGATCGCGCAGCTCCGTCGACGTCTTCGCAAAGCCGATGGCCGCATCCCATGACAGGCCTTCGCCCTCAGTGAGCTCGATCTGATAACGATCGCTGTAGGTGGTCTTGTTCAGCCAGCCGGCGACAGGCCCCCAGATGAAGGCGACGTCGGCCTTGCCCTGGTCGAGCGCCCGCATGCCTTCCTCGGGCGACAGCACGGTGACCTTCCGGATGTCGTCGCGGCTCGCGAGCAGGTTTTGCGGCGTGCTGGCGAACTGCACGGCGACGCGCTTGCCCTTGAGGCCCTCGACGCCGCCGATCGCCTGCCCCTTCGCCGCCACGAGAGCATAGACCTCCTTTGCGAAGGTGTTGGAGAAGATCACCGCCGGTCCCATGAAGTCCTCGGAGCGCGGCAGGCCGATCATGGCGTCGCATTGCTTGCCGAGCAGCGTGACGCGCACGGTGCGCTTGCCGAAATAGGATTTGTACCAGTCATAGGCGATCGGTCGGCCGAGCGCCTGCGCCAGGGCCTGCCCGATCTCGACGTAGAAGCCTGGCTGCGACGGACTATCGCTGGAGAACGGAAGATTGGTCGGATCGGCGCAGAGCCGGAACGGCTGCGTCTCGTCCGCGCGAGCGGTTGCGGCCGGTGCGATCATCGCGGACGCGGCAGCCCATGCGACAAGCGCGGTGATGGCGTGATTTCGGCTCTTGCCACTTCCAAATTGATTCGGACGCATCCTCATCTCCCGCAGTTGGGAATTGTTGGACCACGCGTTGCGGCACGCGGGCTTGTCCGATGCCGCAATCACGCTCTGGAAAAGGCGCGCGCGTACCTCGTCACCTTGAGATACGCGCGCGAGTGGTCACTGGACGGAGAACACGAAGAGCGAACCGCCCTCGGGAGCTGCGGCCGTCATCTTCCCGCCGATGCCGCCCAGGAACGCAGGCATCGCAGCGGTGCGACCGACGACGATGGCCACGTATTGCTTACCGTCGACCTGGTAGGTCACGGGACCCGCGCCTATGCCGGAGCCGAGATTCTTGCTCCACAGCACCTTGCCGGACTTCGCATCGATGGCGCGGAAATCGCCATGGATGTTACCGGCAAACACCAGGCCGCCAGCCGTCGTCAGCGTGCCACCGTTGAACGGCAGATCTTCCTTGATCGACCAGACCTTCTTCTGCGCGACCGGATCCCAGGCCACGAGTTCGCCCATGAAGCCGCCGGGCCCTTCCTTGGGTGGGAACTCACCACCGAGATAGAACACGCCACGCTTGTAGGAAATGTCGCTCACCGACCAGTCCATGCAAACATTGTTGGACGGGATGTAGACGAGACCGGTCTGCGGATTGAACGACATCGGCTGCCAGTTCTTGCCACCGATCAGGTTTGGACAGACGTCCTTGATGGGATGGCCTGGTCCCGGACGCTTGTCGGGGTCTTCGACCGCACGCATGGTGGCGACGTCCCACTTCTGCGCCCAGTTCGAGAAGACATATTTCTCTGCCGAAAGAACCTTGCCGGTCTCGCGGTTGGCGACGAAGAAGAAGCCGTTGCGATCCGCCTTCATCAGCGCCGGAACGTTGCTGCCGCCGATATTGAGATCGGCGAGAACGGCTTCGTTGACGCCGTCGTAGTCCCAGGCATCGGCCGGCGTGGTCTGGATGTGCCACTTGATCTTGCCGGTGTTGGGATCGAGGGCGAGCGTGGACGCCGTATAGAGATTGGTCAGCTTGCCGAAATCGCCATTGCCCGTCGAGCGAACGGCCGAGTTCCACGGAGCGGGATTGCTGGTGCCCCAATAGACCGTGTCACTCTTGGGATCATAGGAGCCGACCAGCCAGGCCGCGCCGCCGCCATGCTGGGCGGAATCGCCCTTCCAGGTGTCGCCGCCGGGCTCATCCGGCGTAGGCACGGTATAGGTCTGCCACATCTGCTTGCCGGTGTTGATGTCGAAGGCGAGCAGCGCGCCGCGCACGCCGTATTCACCGCCGCCGAAGCCGGTGATGACCTTGTCGCGCACGACGAGCGGCGGCGAGGTGATGACCGAGCCCTGCTTGTAGTCGACCACCTTCGCGGTCCACAGCGACTTGCCGGTCGCGGCATCGATTGCCGTCAGCTTGCCGTCGAGGCGGCCGACGAAGATCTTGCCGTCGGCGTAGGTGACGCCGCGATTGTTCACGTCGCAGCAGGCGTATTGCAGCACGTCATCGGGAATGTCGGGCTCCCAGGTCCATTTGCGCTGCCCCGTCGCGGCATCGAGCGCGTAGACGTATTTCGGGCCCCAGGAGCTCGAGACGTAGAGCGTGTTGCCGATCACGATCGGCGAGGATTCGTTCGAGCGCAGCGACGCCAGCGAGAACGAATAGGCGAGCGACAGCTTGCCTGCGTTCTCGGTATTGATCTGATTGAGCGGGCTGAAGCGCGTGTTGCCGTAGTCGTGGCCGGCAACGGCCCACTGGTTCGCATCGGATTGCGCCTTGAGCACCGAGTCGTTGGCGCGAGTGACGGTCGTGCTGGCGGCCAGCATCGCAATCATCGAAATGCCAGCCAAAAAGCCCTTCGTTCCAAAGGTCATGTATTCCCTCCGCGGTGTTGGTGTGTACGCCATGTTGGGCGCCTGAGCGCGCCGCGCTCGTGATGCGCAGTTTGTCTGCGAGCCATCGTTGGAAATTACAGCATCGACTTTGCGCGCTTAGTATAGGCGGAAGGTAGTAGTGCAAATCATTGTCGGCTCGTGCCGCTCATCTCGTTGTCGAAGCACGCGTCCTGCGCTTGGTGTGAAGCTCGAAATGCACGATCGGATTTGCGGCAATATCGTGCCACGATCCGATCGTTTCCGTCCGACACGCGCGTCGATCATTCGCGTCAATCACGATGACGGCGCTACCACAGTTGCAAGGCTTCGAAGAAATTTGCGGCCAGCTTCCGCAGCCTCGAATCGATCAGCCGCGAGTCGAGCTGCGCAAGCTTGCCGCCGATCAGCGCTTCGGTTCTCGTCGTGCGGGGTGGTGACGTCGGGCGATGCTTCCTCGAGTCTGACTTTCGCGCCGCCCCTGGCGAAAGCTAGCGACGCCGCCGGCGCCTTCGCCGATGATCAGTCACCGTCACTCCGCGAGCTGTGATGCGCAATTGCGTATCTGAGAATCCATTCATCCGCGAACCCTGCGACCCGACGGACTCCGGCCTCCCGGGCCCTGGAACGACGGAATGGGCTGCAGTATCGGGACGCCCGCGATCGCCACACGCGCCTCAGGCGAGGTGGCCAGGGGCACCATCAACGAAATCAATGACTTAGCTGGATTGCGCCTACTACCAAGATCGCGATTGCAAAGCCGCGGGCGCGTGCTCCTATTCGAAACAACGAACAAGGCATCAGAGGGAGAAGCGACGCGCGACAAGGCTGAGGTCCGAGGGCAAACGGCGTCGCGCGGCGGCATGGAAAGCACGCCGCCGCAGGCGTGACGCAGATTTTTCCGGAAGCGTCTCACAGGTCGCGCCACGCGCGGGCGGCGGCGCGGAGCGTCATGATCGAATCGCGCGCCTGCGACCGTCGCCACGATGACCTTTCCATGACCCGCGGTCACCAAAATCCCAGTTGCAAAGTTCCGTTCGCGCTGTCTCTAATTAGAACAACGACAAAACACATACGGGAGGTACTCACGTGTCTACAGTCAAACTGACAGTGAACGGCAAGGCGGTCTCTGTCGATGTCGAGGACCGCACGCTGCTGGTCCATCTCCTGCGCGATCACCTCAACCTCACCGGCACCCATGTCGGCTGCGACACCAGCCAGTGCGGTGCCTGCGTCGTGCACATCGACGGCCGTGCGGTGAAATCCTGCACCATGCTGGCAGGCCAGGCCGATGGCGCGAACGTCACCACGATCGAAGGTCTCGCCAGGGGCGACGAGCTGCACCCGATGCAGGCGGCGTTCCGCGACAATCACGGTTTGCAGTGCGGCTACTGCACCCCGGGCATGATCATGTCGGCGGTCGATATCGTGAAACGTCACGGTGGCCAGCTCGATGAAGCCACCGTCCGCCACGAGCTCGAAGGCAATATCTGCCGCTGCACCGGTTACCACAACATCGTGAAGGCGGTGCTGGATGCGGCCGGCCGCATGAAGGTCGCGCAGGCCGCCGAGTAAGCGGCGACCTCGCCTCAATCGAACAACCGCCGCAGCTTTCGATGGAAAGCGCGGTCAAACAAATTCCGGTCGGGAGGACAGGACATGGGTGTTGAAGGCATTGGCGCAAGCGTTGTGCGCAAGGAAGACAAGCGTTTCATTACCGGCAAGGGCCGGTATGTCGACGACGTCAAGCTACCGGGCATGACCTATGCCCATTTCATCCGCAGCCCCCACGCGCATGCCAAGGTGAAGGGCATCGATGCCGCCGCGGCGCTGAAGCTGCCGGGCGTGGTCGCCGTGCTGACCGGCAAAGAGATCGTCGACGACAAGGTCGGCAACCTCATCTGCGGCTGGGCCATCACCTCCAAGGATGGCAGCCCGATGAAGATGGGCGCGTGGCCCGCGATGGCGCCAGAGACCGTGCGCTTCGTCGGCCAGGCCGTCGCGGTCGTGATCGCCGAAAGCAAGAACCTCGCACGCGACGCCGCCGAAGCCGTGGTGGTGGATTACGAGGAACTGCCCGCTGTCGCGAACGTGACCGACGCGATCAAGGCCGGCGCACCTCAACTCCATCCCGAAGCACCCGGCAACCAGATCTATGACTGGGTTATCGGCGACGAGAATGCGGTGAACGCCGCATTTGCGAAGGCGGCCAATGTGGTGAAGCTTGACCTCACCAACAACCGCCTCGCGCCGAACCCGATGGAGCCGCGCTCGGCGGTCGCCGATTACGATACGGCCGAAGAGCATTTCACGCTCTATACGACCTCGCAGAACCCGCACGTCGCGCGCCTCGTGCTGTCGGCCTTCTACAACATCGCGCCCGAGCACAAGCTGCGCGTGATTGCACCGGACGTCGGCGGCGGCTTCGGCTCCAAGATCTACATCTATCCCGAAGAGATGGTGGCGCTGTGGGCGTCGAAGAAGACCGGCCGTCCGGTGAAGTGGACCGGCGACCGCACCGAGGCCTTCCTCACCGATGCGCATGGCCGCGACCACGTCACGCATGCGGAGATGGCGTTCGATGCGAACAACAAGATCACTGGCCTCAAGGTGAAGACCTACGCCAATTTCGGCGCCTATATGTCGCTGTTCTCCTCGGCAGTGCCGACCTATCTCTACGCGACGCTGCTGTCGGGCCAGTACGACATCCCGGCGATCCATGCCGAGGTGATCGCCGTCTACACCAACACCACGCCGGTCGACGCCTATCGCGGCGCGGGCCGACCCGAGGCGAGCTACCTGATCGAGCGAATGATGGAGACGGCGGCGCGGCAACTGAATGTCGATCCGGCCGCACTGCGCAAGACGAATTTCATCACGCAGTTCCCGCACCAGACGCCGGTCATCATGGCCTACGACACCGGCGACTTTAACGCCTCGCTCGATGCGGCGATGAAGGCGATCGACTATGCCGGCTTCGCGGGCCGCAAGGCGCAAGCGAAGTCGGAAGGCAAGCTGCGTGGGATCGGCGTCTCCTGCTACATCGAGGCCTGCGGCATTGCACCCTCGAAGGCCGTGGGCAGCTTAGGTGCCGGCGTCGGCCTGTGGGAATCGGCGGAGGTGCGCGTCAACCCGGTCGGCACCATCGAGGTGCTGACCGGCTCGCACAGCCACGGCCAGGGCCATGAGACAGCGTTCGCTCAGCTCATTTCAGAACGCCTGGGGGTTCCCATCAGCCAGGTCTCGATCATCCATGGCGACACCGACAAGGTGCAGTTCGGCATGGGCACCTATGGCTCGCGCTCTGCGGCCGTCGGTCTCACCGCGATCCTGAAAGCCGTGGAGAAGGTCGAGTCCAAGGCCAAGAAGATCGCTGCGCATCAGCTGGAAGCCTCGGAAGCCGACATCGTCATCGAGAACGGTGAGTTCAAGGTGACCGGCACCGACAAGAAGATCGCGCTGCCGATGGTCGCCCTCGCGGCCTACACCGCGCACAACCTGCCTGACGGGATGGAGCCGGGCCTGAAGGAAAGCGCCTTCTACGACCCCTCCAACTTCACCTTCCCGGCCGGCGCCTATATCTGCGAGCTTGAGGTCGATCCCGGCACCGGCAAGACGTCGTTCGTCAATTTCGTGGCGGCCGACGATTTCGGCCGGCTGATCAACCCGATGATCGTGGAGGGCCAGGTCCATGGCGGCCTTGCGCAAGGCATCGGGCAGGCACTGCTCGAGCACGCGGTCTATGACGCCAACGGACAGCCGATCACGGCGTCGTTCATGGATTACACCATGCCACGCGCCGATGACCTGCCGTCGTTCAAGCTCAGCCACACCACGACGCTCTGCCCGGGTAATCCCTTGGGCATCAAGGGCTGCGGCGAGGCCGGCGCGATCGGCGCGTCCGCTGCCGTGATCAACGCGATCACGGATGCGATCGGCAAGAACAATCTCGAAATGCCCGCGACCCCTGATCGGGTGTGGCGCACGATCCACGCGGCTTGAGAAGGAGGAACGAAGATGTACCAGACCACTTATCATCGTGCCTCCTCTGTGGATGAGGCCGCCGCGCTGTTCGCCAAGGGCAGCGAGGCAAAATATCTCTCCGGCGGCCAGACGCTGCTGCCAGTGATGAAGCAGCGGCTCGCCAGCCCCTCTGACGTGATCGACCTTGCGAAAATCAAGGAGCTGATCGGCGTTGAAGCCGCCGGCGACACGCTGACCATCAAGGCCGCAACGCCGCATTACGACGTCGCGACCAGCGACGCCGCGAAGAAGGCGATCCCGGCGGTTGCGTACCTGGCCTCGCTGATCGGCGATCCCGCCGTGCGCTATCGCGGCACGATCGGCGGCTCGCTCGCCAACAACGATCCCGCCGCCGATTATCCGGCGGCAGTGCTGGCGCTGGGTGCGACGATCAAGACCAACAAGCGTTCGATCGCGGCGGATGACTACTTCAAGGGCCTGTTTTCGACCGCCCTCGAGGACGGCGAGATCATCACCGCCGTCTCGTTCCCGGTTCCGGCGAAGGCGGGTTACGCCAAGTTCCCGCATCCGGCCTCGCGCTTCGCACTGACCGGTGTGTTCGTTGCCCAGACCAAGTCGGGCGACATCCGCGTTGCCGTGACCGGCGCCTCGCAGAGCGGCGTGATGCGGGCCGGCGCCATCGAAGCCGCGCTGAAGGCGAACTGGGCGGCGAGCGCGATCGACGGTGTGACGATCCCGTCGAGCGGGCTGTTGTCGGACCTGCATGGCTCATCCGAGTACCGTGCCAATCTGATCAAGGTGATGGCGCAGCGCGCAGTTGCTGCGGCGGGCTGATCGCAATCGCGCTTTAGCTACTCAACACAAATTTTCCGCGGCGCGCAGCAATGCGCGCCGCTTTTATTATGCGCCCATGCATCAAAAGCGCTTGCCTCGTCAGGTCGAAGGCGGGAAAACTTAATCAACCAATTAACTCGTCCACAGAGGAACGTGCAAAAGGGGTGCTGCTTCTCGCACACCCGTCTTGCGACCCCGGGGAAACAACAACGTGCTCGATCAATCAGCCCAGGAAACTGCCCAGGAAAAATCAGAAGGCTCCTCCGTCGGCGTCTCCGGCCCGCTCGCAGGTTTCCGCATCGTCGAATTCGCCGGCATTGGCCCCGGCCCGTTCGCCTGCATGCTGCTCGCCGACATGGGCGCCGAGGTCGTCACGCTCGATCGCGTCGGTGCGAGGAAGAGCATGAAGTCGGTGGCAGGCCGCGGCCGCAAGGTGATCGAGCTCGACCTGAAGGACCAGGCGGCGATCGCGCAGGTGCTCGACCTGCTCAGCCACGCCGACGCGCTGATCGAAGGCTTTCGTCCCGGCGTGATGGAGCGGCTCGGTCTCGGCCCCGATGTCGTGCTCGCGCGCAGTCCAAAACTCGTCTACGGCCGCATGACCGGCTGGGGTCAGGAAGGTCCGCTGGCGAATGCCGCGGGCCACGACATCAACTACATCTCCATCACCGGTGCGCTGGCGGCGATCGGCACGAAGGAGGCGCCGGTACCGCCGCTCAACCTCGTCGGCGATTTCGGCGGCGGCGCGCTTTACCTCGTGGTCGGCGTGCTCGCAGCGCTGCTGGAGGCGCAAAAGTCAGGCAAGGGCCAGGTGGTCGACGCGGCGATGTGCGACGGTGCGGCGTCGCTGATGTCGTTCTTCTTCGACATGACCGCGATGGGCCGCTGGACCGAAGGCCGCGACCAGAACTTTCTCGACGGCGGCGCGCATTTCTACGGCGTCTACGAATGCGCCTGTGGCCATTTCATCTCGATCGGCTCGATCGAGCCGCAATTCTACGCGCTGCTGCGCCAGCACGCCAAACTCACCGACGCCGATTTCGAGGCGCAGATGGATCGCAAGGCCTGGCCGGCGCTGAAGGAGAAATTGAAGGCCGTCTTCAAGAGCAAGACCCGCGAGGACTGGTGCAGCATCATGGAAGGCACCGACATCTGCTTCGCGCCCGTACTGACGATGTCGGAGGCGACACGGCATCCGCACATGGTCGCACGCAACGTCTTCGTCGAACGCCATGGTGTGAAGCAGCCGGGACCGGCGCCGCGGTTTTTGCGCACGCCGTCAGCGGTTCGCGACCCTGAGGCTGCGGAGATCGGCGCGGTGGCAAGCGCGTGGAAGGCGAGCCGGTAGCAACGGCCTCGCAGGGTGGGCAAAGGCGCGTAGCGCCGTGCCCACCATCCAACCAGGATTGCGAGAGAAGCGGTGGGCACGCTTACGCTTTGCTCACCCTACAGCTACGGCAGCGTGCTTACGCCGCGTTGTCCACCTTCAGCACGCCGCGGCGGATCTGGTCTTCCTCGATCGATTCGAACAACGCCTTGAAATTGCCCTCGCCAAAGCCATCGTCGCCCTTGCGCTGGATGAACTCGAAGAAGATCGGGCCGATCGCGTTGGCGGAGAAGATCTGGAGCAGCACCTTGGTCTGGCCGCCGTCGACGACGCCCTCGCCGTCGATCAAGATGCCGTTGCGCTGCAATCGCGCGACGTCCTCACCGTGCTTGGGCAGCCGCGTATCGACCTTCTCGAAATAGGTGTCGGGCGGTGACGGCATGAAGGGCAGGCCGGCCTCACGCAGGCCCTCGATCGTGCCGTGGATCTCGTGGCAGCCGCAGGCGATGTGCTGGATGCCTTCGCCGCGATAGATCTTCAGATACTCCTCGATCTGTCCGGAATCGCCGGCATCCTCGTTGATGGGAATGCGGATCTTGCCGTCGGGGCTGGTCAGCGCCCGCGAGAACAGGCCTGAGGCGCGACCCTCGATGTCGAAGAAGCGGATCTGGCGGAAGTTGAAGAGCTTTTCGTAGAAGCCGGCCCAGACATCCATGCGGCCGCGATGGACGTTGTGGGTGAGATGGTCGAGATAGAACAGGCCGGCCCCATGGGGCCGCGGATCGCGCGCGCCAAGCCATTCGAACTCGGAATCATAGGCCGAGCCCTTCGCGCCATAGCGATCGACGAGATACAGCAGGCTGCCGCCGATGCCCTTGATCGCGGGCACATCCAGCGTCTTCTGCGCGGACGTGACGTCCGCCGGCTCGGCACCGAGCGCGATCGCGCGGTCGTAGGCCGCTTGCGCATCGACCACGCGGAACGCCATCGACGGTGCGCACGGCCCGTGCGCGGCGACGAAATCGAAGCCATGCGTGCCGGGCTGCTCGTTGACGAGGTAGTTGATGTCGCCCTGGCGATAGACCGTGATTGTCTTGGTCTTGTGGCGCGCGACGGGCGCAAAGCCCATCAGCTTGAACAGCGCGTGCAGCTCTTGCGGATTGGGATGGGCATATTCGACGAATTCGAACCCGTCGGTGCCCATCGGATTGTCGGCGCTGATGGTGGCGGGCGGTGCATCGTGCGGAAACGGACCCATTGGCGATCTCTCCCGGATTGTTCGCCTGAACTATCCTTCATGGGGCGCGCA
The DNA here is from genome assembly GCF_059803475.1 of Bradyrhizobium sp. UFLA05-89. Classification (NCBI taxonomy): domain Bacteria; kingdom Pseudomonadati; phylum Pseudomonadota; class Alphaproteobacteria; order Hyphomicrobiales; family Nitrobacteraceae; genus Bradyrhizobium; species Bradyrhizobium sp. UFLA05-89. The sequence goes on from NZ_JBANBA010000104.1 coordinate 33,348, forward strand.
ATGGGCGTGCAAACGGGACCCATTTCCGGTATTGTATGCACGGC
>NZ_JBANBA010000105.1:0-33032 GCF_059803475.1 Bradyrhizobium sp. UFLA05-89
CCACACCCTCACCGCCGCTTACCCCAGTCGCCGCTTACCCCATAGCATCTGGATTCCCCGCTTTCGCGGGGAATGACAGCGGTAAGAGAGGCGGCATTGTAGCGCCTGAGCCGCCGCAGGAATTTCTTTCGCCGCAGCCGACCAATCGCTGCCAGAGCGCCGCGCATGAGCTATCCTCGGATTGAGCCGCCGCGACGTTGACGATGAGTCGTTGGATGCCGGCGCATCCAGCTCCTGACTGCTTTGCAATCGCAGGGTTCCAACGCGCGGCGAGGCTCACTCGAGAAACAGCGAGACAGGCCATGGCAAAACCGTTCCCGTCCAAGACCCACATCGGCAACCATATGCTGCATCCGGAAACCCTGATGCTGACCTATGGCTATGATCCGCAACTGTCGGAAGGCGCCATCAAGCCGCCGGTGTTTTTGACCTCGACCTTCGTGTTCAGGACGGCCGAGGATGGGCAGGACTTCTTCGATTTCGTCTCCGGGCGGCGCGAGCCGCCGGAAGGCATGGGAGCGGGCCTCGTCTATTCGCGGTTCAATCATCCCAACAGCGAGATCGTCGAGGACCGCCTCTCGGTCTATGAGCGCACCGAGAGCTGCGCGCTGTTCTCATCCGGCATGGCTGCGATCGCGACGACCATTCTCGCTTTCGTTCGTCCGGGCGACGTCATCCTGCACTCCCAACCGCTCTATGGTGGGACGGAAACCCTGCTGACGAACACGCTTGCGCGCCTCTCGATCAGCGCCGTGGGCTTCGCCGATGGCATCGACGAAGCGGCAGTCAGCCAGGCCTCTGAGGAGGCCATGCGCAAGGGCCGCGTTGCGATGATCATCATCGAAACCCCGGCCAACCCGACCAATGGCCTCGTCGATATCGCGATGATCCGGCGCGTTGCCGACGCGATCGGCAAGGCCCAGGGCCACACGCCGATCATCGCGTGCGACAACACGTTGCTCGGGCCGGTATTCCAGCGGCCGATCGAGCACGGCGCGGATATTTCCCTGTACTCGCTCACCAAATATGTCGGCGGTCATTCCGACCTCATCGCCGGCGCCGCCCTCGGCGCAAAGGCTGTCATAAAGGGCGTCAAGGCGCTGCGCGGCGCCATCGGCACGCAGCTCGATCCGCATTCGTGCTGGATGATCAGCCGTTCCCTGGAGACGCTGAGCATCCGTATGGAGAAGGCCGACGGCAACGCGCGGCTCGTGGCCGACTTCCTGCGCGACCACCCCAAGGTGGCGAAGGTCCACTATCTCGGTCACCACGAAGCGACGTCGCCGGCCGGACGCGTGTTCGCAAGGCAGTGCCTGGGCGCGGGATCGACGTTCTCGTTCGACATCGTCGGCGGCAAGGAAGCGGCCGTGAAATTCCTCAACGCGCTGCAAATCCTCAAGCTGGCAGTGAGCCTGGGTGGGACGGAGTCGCTCGCGAGCCTGCCTGCAACGATGACCCATTCCGGCGTTCCCGCCGACATTCGCCAAAAGATTGGCGTTCTGGATTCCACGATCCGGCTCTCGATCGGCATCGAAAACCCCGCGGATCTGATCGCTGATCTCGCGCAGGCGCTAAGTGCGGCCTAACGAACTTGGACGCGAGCGCAGCGGTGGGGCGCTGATGGGCTCGGACGGTATGCAACATCAGGGTGCGATTAACCCTGACTCAATCGTCCGCACCGAAAGTGCCTGGTGGCCGTCCAAAAGGGTATCGCAATGTGACTTATATCACAGAACGAATATTGCTTTTCGGCAGGCTGAATTTAGTCTGCCAGATGCATTCCTGGGGGGACTGCAGTGAGTCGTTTTGGTCTTTTCGTATTATCGATATTTGCCGTCTTGATGGGATGCGGCTCGGCCCACGCCGAGAAGCGCGTGGCGCTGGTCATTGGCAACTCAGCCTACAAGAGCGTGCCCAGGCTATCCAACCCGGTCAACGACGCCGGCCTGGTCGGCGGCATGCTGAAGACGGCCGGCTTCGATGTCGTCGACGTCAGGCAGGACCTCAGCGCCGCGGAGATGCGCAAGGCGCTGCGCGAGTTTGGCGGCAAGAGCCGCGACGCGGATGTTGCGGTCGTCTACTATGCCGGCCACGGCATGGAGGTGGATGGCAACAACTACCTGATCCCGACCGATGCCGTGCTCGAGACCGATACCGACGTCTATGACGAGGTGTTCCCGCTCGATCGGGTGCTGGTCAGCATCGAGCCGGCAAAACAGCTTCGGCTCGTCATCCTGGACGCCTGCCGCGACAACCCTTTCGCCAAGACCATGAAGCGGACCGTGGCCTCGCGCGCGATCGGGCGCGGGCTCGCCAAGGTCGAGCCGACCAGCCCAAACACCATGATTGCGTTTGCCGCCAAGGCGGGATCGACCGCATCGGACGGTGACGCGAAGAATAGTCCGTTCGCAACAGCTCTTGTCGATCGTCTCCCCACGCCTGGACTGGACCTGCGTAAAGCGCTCGGTTTCGTGCGTGACGATGTGCTGAAGACGACCGGCTATAAGCAGGAGCCGTTTGTTTATGGCTCGCTCGGCGGCGATGATGTGTCGCTGGTGCCGGCCAAGCCGGCCGCGGCTCCTGGTCCGCAGGCCGCCCCCCAGGACAGCCTGCGGCGGGACTATGAGCTCGCGCTTCAGGCCGGCGATCGCGAGGCATGGCAAGCGTTTCTGCGAGCCTATCCGGACGGGTTCTACGCAGACCTCGCGCGTGTGCAGCTCAGGAAGATAGCCGCGGAGGAAGAGCGCGCGGCCGCGACCGAGAAGGCGCGGTCGGCCGAGCAGGAGAGGGCAAGGCTCGCCACCGAACGCGCGCAGAAGGCGGAGCAGGAGAAGGCCGCTGCCGCGGCCAAGGCGGCCGAGGACGCCCGCATAGCCGCCGAGAAGGCCAAGCAGACCGAGGAAGCCAAGGCAGCGGCCGCTGAGCAGCGGCGGAAGGAAGCCGAGGCTGCAGCCGCGAAGGCGCTCGCGGAGAAGCAGGCCGTCGAAAAGGCGGCAGCCGAGAAGGCTGCGCAGCAGGCTTCTGAGACGCGGTCTGCCGAGACCCAGAAGGTGGCGGTGCTTGCGCCTCCGCCGACGTCAACCCTCTCTGCGGCCGAGCTGGCGAAATCGGTGCAGTCGGAGTTGCGGCGCGTCGGCTGTCTGACATCATCCGCCGATGGCGACTGGAATGCAGCCTCGCAGCGCTCGCTGACCCAGTTCAACAAATACGCCGGCACCAAGTTCGACGTGAAGCTCGCGAGCGGCGATGCGCTGGACGCGCTGAAGGCGAAGCCTGGCCGTGTCTGTCCGCTGGTCTGCGATCGCGGCTTCAAGGCGGACGCCGACACTTGCGTGAAGATCACCTGCCGCGCCGGCTACCGGGTGAACGACGACAACGAGTGCGAGAAGGTCCAGGACAAGAAGCCTGTCGCGACCCGCGATGACTCCAAGCCGCGAGACGACGAGAGGAAGAAGGTCGAGTCCGCACCGTCGAAGCCGCAGACGACGGGCCAGATCTATTGCGACACCAGGAGCTGCCGTCCAGTTCGGCAGGGCTGTCGAGTCGATATCGCGGTTGGGCAGTACGGGCACCGAGAAATCTGTAACTGAAAGCGGGCGCAGGGCGAGGAAGGAAACCTTTCGGTCCATGCACCTTCGTTAGTGAGCTTGGCGAATGATGCAGAACACGGAACATGGGTTTTATCCCGGTCGGCACAACTTGCTGCGCTTGGCCTCGCTAGAGCGGATTTGACGTCCGGCATGCCGAGATGATCGCGGCGGCGGCTTCGTTGGCCTGGGCGCCCGAGAGCTGCTGCACGAGGCAAACATAGTAGCCCTTGCTTCGTTCGTTCAACAGGGAGTCTCCGTTGAGCGCGAGCCAGTTGCAGGCGGCGCGAATGTATTGGATGGCCACGGGAGATCGCGTGTCGCGGATGAAGGACAGCTCGCATTGAGCCTGCCGTTCCATGGCGGATTGCGCGAGGGCGAATCCGGAGGATGAAGCGAGCGCTGCGGCGGCGACTGCCGACACAAGCGCAAACAGCGGGCGAACCGGTGCTTTGTCGTGCAGACATCTTTGAGCCGGCAACGTAAAGCGCCTCATAGGCAGACCGCACCTGTTGAAAAAACCAGGGATTGCAGCGGCGATGTGCGTCGCGCGCGAGTCTGTTCCGAAATCTGATGGCTGACGCGGGACGAGTCAAGAAATTGCCATTGGCTGCGACCATATCAGGGCGAGGGGGTTGAACCTGATTGGAGTGGAACTGAAAGGAATCGCGAATGGCAAAGAACACGATTTGCCTTTGGTACGACAAGGACGCCGAAGCTGCTGCCCGCTTCTACGCCGAGACGTTCCCCGACAGCAAAGTGAATGCTGTCCGCCGCGCACCTGGTGACTATCCATCCGGCAAGGCGGGTGATGTGCTGATGGTCGAATTCACGGTCGCCGGCATGCCTTGTCTCGGCCTCAATGGCGGTCCCGCATTCAGACACAGCGAAGCCTTCTCGTTCCAGATCGCGACCGACGATCAAGAGGAGACTGACCGTTATTGGAATGCCATCGTCGGCAATGGCGGGCAGGAGAATGCGTGCGGCTGGTGTAAGGACAAATGGGGCATTTCCTGGCAGATCACGCCGCGCGTGCTGATGGAGGCGATGGCGGCGGGCGGTGACGAAGCAAAGCGCGCATTCGAAGCGATGATGGGCATGACGAAGATCGACGTCGCCGCGATCAAGGCGGCCCGACGCGGCTGAAGTTGTGCTTGAGCGTCATGTCGCGGGTTTAATGGGCAGTTCGATAACGCACCGCAAGCCATCGGGCCGCAAGTCGAACCGCGTCGTCGCCCCGAGCTGTCCGGGCAGTCCCTGTTCGAGCAGTGTCCGGCCGAAACCATGTCGATGCGATATGACGAGCTCGGCGAGCTTCCGTCTATGTTCGCTCCATTCGAGACGCAGCGCGGGCTTGTCAGTGCTCGCCAGCTGCCAGCGGATTTGCAGGGTGCCGCCGGAGCCATTGAGGACACCGTGCTTGATGGAGTTCGTGCCCAGTTCGTGCAGAGCGAGCGAAAGCATCTGCACGGAATCCCTGGGAAGGGCTAGGTTCGGGCCACCGATGGAGACGTCGGAGGAATCCGCCACGCCCAGCGAATTCATTTCGATGTGCACGAGCTCGTCAAGGCCAACCGCTTCCGACGCCTCGCGGGAGAGAAGGCCCTGAACCCGCGAAAGCGCGGCCAGGCGCCCGTTGAAGTCGCCTGCATAATCATCGAGTGACGCGCTCCCCGCCCGCGTCCGTTCCGAGATTGACTGGACCACCGCGAGCAAATTGCGACTTCGATGCTGCAATTCTCGCACGAGAAGCTCCTTGGCCCGCGCGGAGCGTTGCTCCCTCTCGATGCTCTGGAGCGCCGATATCGATCCCGCCAGTTCGGCGGCGACCAGTACCAGGAAATCAAGATATTCTGAATTGAGATGCAGGCGCGAATTGGCGCCGATGAGCAGCGCGCCTGCAAGGTTGTTGCCGGAGCTCTTGCGCAAAAGTGGCAACGCGACGAGTTGCGTCGTCGGCTCAAGCCAGGTGCCGCCCGGCAGCGCGAAGGGAGGTTCGGACGATCGCTCGATGATCCGCAGCGTGCGCGTATTGAGGACATTGACGATGCCCCATTCATCGTCGGGTGACAACGCCGACAACGAGGACGGAAACAGAGCGCGATCGATCTGGCTTGCAGCGACGAGCCGGGCGTTCCCGTTCTCGTCGGCTATGTATTGAACGGCGAACGGGATGTCGGGATTGTCGCAGCAGAGCAGATCCAGAAGATTCTGACAGGTCTCCTCGATGGTCACCGCGCCCGTCGTTGCTTCGATCGTCGCCTTGGACAGCGCGCCCAAGACGCGCATCCGACGCTCGGTCAGGACGCGCGCGGTGGTTTCAACGACCGCCGTGAGGACGCCGACGATGTTGCCGGTCGCATCGATCAGCGGACTATGTGAATACGTGAAATAGCATTCCTCCATGTATCCGTGGCGGTCGCTCGCCAGCAGCAGGTCTTGCGACCAGTTCGCGACGCCCTTGAGTGCGCCTTCGAATTGTTGACCGACGATCGGCCAGGTGTCGGGCCAGGAGTCCGCGCCCGGTCGGCCGAGGCCATGGGGATGCTTGGTCTCGCCGAGGATCGGCTGCCACGCATCGTTGTACAGCATGATGAGCTGCGGCCCCCACCAAACGACCATGGGAAAGCGGGAATTGAGGCAGGTTGCAACTGTTGACTTGAGCGTGTCCGGCCATTGCGCGGGTATACCGAGCGGGGACGTCGACCAATCGTGCGCGCGCATCAGCGCGCCCATCTTGCCGCCCCCGTTGAGGAAATCGGTCGAGTGCCCGCCCATGACCTGACCTTGTCACGCACTGAACGGTCGCTTGGCCCAGCCATTCAAATTGGCGATCCGGCGCGAGCTCCGCATTCTGTTCGAAAAGTCGGCCGCCTTCACAACGCGTACGACCAACGACCATAGCCCGGAATCACCAGTCAGACCATCGAATTTCGCCCGGCCAAAGCGGACTGCGTGTCAGCGCACGATGGTGATCAATTTCGATCAAGCACGTGGTGCCGGCGCGTGGCACACTGCGGATGGAGAAAAGCACATTGGCTCAACGACAACAGTCGAGACTCGCATGTTCCGCGTGACGGCAGATACATTGCAGGCCTATCTCGATTTCGATCCAGAGCGAAAGCATGACCTGGTCAACCTTCACAAGCTGATCGTTCAGGCTGCTCCGGCCCTCAAGCGGTTTTTCCATAAGGGAACACCAGCGGGAGAGGCGGGTACGCGGATGAAGATGATCGGCTATGGAAAATTTCGTTATGCGATCAAATCTGGGAAGACCACCGAATGGCCGGTGATTGGTGTTGCTCTTCAGAAGAACTACATCAGCGTGTACGTAGCGGTGACGAGGCAGGGCGCGCCGGTCGTCCCCAGATATGCGGGACAGCTCGGCGAATTGCGAATGGGCGGCAACAACTTCAGTTTCGAAAGGTTCGATGATCTGAGGCAGAATGCGATGTCGCTGCTGTTCGCGGAAGTTGCCGACATCTTCACGTCGGATCCGAAAAATCCCGTTCGATACATGCAGGGCGCGTGATGTGCTTCGCGGGAGTTGGAGGATGACGGCGTTGGACAGGGCGCGCGCTATGCCTTGTCGTGGGCTTGAAAAAGGCCGGACGCTGGCGCGCCCGGCCTCTCGTCGCGCGAGGATGTCGCAACGCTTTACTTCGTCACCTGGCCGCGGATCTCGCCGCCCGGGTTCGCTGCGGTGTGGATGTTGATGTAGTACTTGCCGCCGAGCAGATCGGCGGCCTGCGCGTCGGTGAGCGTCGCTTCGCCCTTGACGGGGCTCGACGTCGCATTCGGGATCGCGACCGCGACGCCGGCATTCTTGCCGGTCTCGGCCGGGCCGTGGAAGTGAGCGGCGGTCGCCGGGCCCGAGAGTCCGGAATAGGTGACGGTCCAGGAGAGTTTCTTGCTGGCGGCGTCATAGTCGAGATCGGCCGTGCCGGTGCCGCTGCTGGTCGTCGCAGGCACCTCGGCCTTGCCGTCCAGCGTCGCCTTCAGTTTCTCCGCGCAGGCGGGTCCGGCAAACGCAACGGCGGCCGTCAGCGCGAGCGTGGCAAAAAGGGGCTTGTTCATGGGTCTCTCCCTGTTGACCTCGTAAGGTGGCAAACGTCCAAACAGTGCGACTTGGAATTTATTCCCCTCCAGCGTTCAAACCATCTAAATTATTCGTGGCTGGAGCGACGGTGGCTGCAGCCTTAAGTTCGTCTGACATCGATGGATTTCGTGAATGTTGCGACGAACGATCATTGCTGCGCTGCTTGCCGCCGGTCTTGGCCTCGCGCTCTATTGGTGGCTCACGGCGCCGGTCGCCCTGGCACTGCCCGCCGCCTCGCGTGCGCCCGATCTTGCCAACGGGCAGGAGCTGTTCAACGCCGGCGGTTGCGCTTCCTGCCATGCTGTGCCGGGCCAGCCCGACCGCCTGCGGCTTGGCGGCGGGCTTGCGATTGGCTCGCCGTTCGGCACCTTCTACGCGCCCAACATCTCGCAGGATCCGGCCGACGGGATCGGACGTTGGAGCGAGGCCGATTTCGTCAATGCGGTGATGAAGGGCGTCTCACCCGATGGCGCGCATTACTTCCCGGCATTTCCTTATACGTCCTACGCGCATGCGAAGGTGGACGATGTGCGCGATCTCTTCGCCTATCTGAAGACGCTGGCCGCCGTTCCGGGCAAGGTGCGCGATCACGATTTGCCGTTTCCGTTCAACATTCGCCGCAATGTCGGCGTCTGGAAATTTCTGTTCATGGACGGCACGCCTTTCGTAGCCGATGCCGCGCGCGCGCCGCAATGGAATCGCGGCGCCTATCTCGTGAACAGTTTTGGCCACTGCGCCGAGTGCCACAGCCCGCGCAATCTGCTCGGCGGCCTGATGACGTCGCAACGCTTTGCCGGTGGCCCCAGTCCGGACGGTGAGGGCTGGGTCCCGAACATCACGCAGAAGGGCATCGGCGACTGGAGCGAAAAGGACATCGCCGATTTCCTCGAGACCGGCGACATGCCCGAGGGCGACAGTGCTTCCGGCGCGATGCGGCCGGTGATCAAGAATCTCGCGCAGCTCACGCCGGAGGACCGCGCCGCGATGGCCGCATATCTGAAATCGCTGCCGCCGGTCGAAGGACCCAAGCCGCCGCCGAAGCGGAAGGAGGGCGGTTAGAGCAGATGAGATTTGGTCCGGCCGATCGCGGGGTCTTACCTCTCCACAGCGGGGAGAGGTCGGATTGCGAAGCAATCCCGTGAGGGGCCGCAGCGATCAGTGAGATCGTAACCCCCCACCCGGACCGCATCTTTCGATGCGATCCGACCTCTCCCTGCGGGAGAGGTGAGATTGGGCGGCTAGCGGCCGCCAAACGCCTTGAAGGTGATGATGGTGAGGGTGTCCTGGATGCCCGGCAGGACCTGTACCTTCTCGTTGATGAAGTGGCCGATGTCGGTGTCCTTGTCGACATAGAACTTCACCAGGAGATCATAGTGACCGGCCGTGGAATAGATCTCGGAGGCGATCTCGGCTTCGGCGAGCGCGTTGGCGACCGTGTAGGACTGGCCGAGCTTGCATTTGATCTGAACGAAGAAAGGAACCATCGCGGTTGCTCCGAAGGCATGATTTGGCGGCTAATAGGCCAAAATCGGCCGGCTTTAGCAAGCGAACTTGCTGGCCTCGTGGCGCAAGCAAGCTTGCTGGTCCCGGGTATGCGCGTTAGGACAGACCATGGCCCCGATCCATCCGAAAGCCGCGCCATGACGACGCCCATAGCGCTCACCATCGCCGGCTCCGATTCGAGCGGCGGCGCCGGCATCCAGGCCGACCTGAAGACCTTCGCCGCGCTCGGCGTCTACGGCGCCTCCGCGATCACGGCGCTGACCGCGCAAAACACCAAAGGCGTGACCGGCATTCATGCGGTGCCCGCCGGGTTCGTGACCGCGCAGATCGATGCGGTGTTCTCCGATCTCGATGTCGACGCGGTCAAGATCGGCATGGTGGCGCAGGCCGCGAGCATCGATGCGATCGCCTCCAGCCTGGTGCGATGGTCGCCACGGCATGTGGTGCTCGATCCAGTGATGGTCGCAACCTCCGGCGACCGGCTGCTGGCGGCAGAGGCCGTCGAGGCATTGCGCACAAGGCTCATGCCACTTGCATCGGTGATCACGCCGAACCTGCCCGAGGCAGCCGCGCTGCTTGATGAGCCGGTAGCAGAGAGCGAGGCCGGGATCGAGAGCCAGGGGCGCCGCCTGCTCGCGCTTGGCTGTCGCGCGGTGCTGATCAAGGGCGGGCACGGGCAGGGCGCCGAGAGCATCGACTATCTCGTCAGCGCGGACGGCGTGATCGCGCTCGCCGCGCCGCGGGTTGCGACCCAAAACACCCATGGCACTGGCTGCTCGCTGTCGTCTGCCGTCGCAGCAGGGCTTGCCAAGGGCGAGGACCTCGCTACGGCCGTGCGCGATGCCAAGGCCTGGATCAGTACGGCGATTGCCGCCGCCGACCGCTTCAGCGTCGGTCACGGCCACGGGCCGATCCATCATTTCCACAAATACTATTGACCTCGGCCGCGATGGCGGCGGCCAGCCGGCGTTAACCAATAAACCTAGGGGTTCCCGGAGTTTTGCGGAGGCCTCTGCGGGGGCCATGTCGCCTGATTGTCGCATGCGGCTGATATCCGCGAAGAGGGCGAGGCAAGGTTTGATTCGTATCTGAGGGTGCCTCACAGGTTCAACCGGTCATCCCCCTGTCACGGGATATTGTTACAGGCTGGCGCATGGGAAGTTACGATGTGAGTGACGAGAGCCCGGAGCGGCGCTTTCGCACGTTGTTCATCTCCGACGTTCATCTCGGAGCCCGCGGTTCGCAAGCCGACCTCCTGCTAGACTTCCTGCGCTACCACGACGCCGATACGATCTATCTGGTCGGCGACATCGTCGATGGCTGGGCGCTGAAATCGAGCTGGCACTGGCCGCAATCGCATAACGACCTCGTCCAGAAGCTGCTGCGCAAGGCGCGCAAGGGTGCCAAGGTCATCTACGTACCCGGCAATCACGACGAGTTCCTGCGCAACTATTACGGCACGCATTTCGGCGGCATCGACGTCGTGGAGAACACCGTCCACACTGGTGTGGACGGCAAGCGATATCTCGTCATCCACGGCGACATCTTCGACCTCGTGGTGCAGAACGCGCGCTGGCTCGCCCATCTCGGCGACAAGGCCTACGACTTCGCGATCCAGATGAATCGCTTCGTCAACTTCTTTCGCCGCATGTTCGGCGTGCCCTATTGGTCGCTGTCGCAATGGGCCAAACAGAAGGTCAAGAACGCAGTCAACTATATCGGCGCGTTCGAGCAGGCGCTCTCCGCCGAAGCACGTCGCCATGACGCCGACGGCGTGATCTGCGGCCACATCCACTACGCCGTGATCCGCGACGAAAACGGCATCCGCTACATGAACTGCGGCGACTGGGTCGAGAGCTGCACCGCGCTGGTCGAGCACGATGACGGCCATTTCGAGATCATCACCTGGGCAGATCAGTTGCAGAAGCCTGCGGCCGTTCCACAGGTCGCGGCAAGAGCCGCATGATGCGCATCCTGGTCGCGACCGACGCCTGGCACCCGCAAGTCAACGGTGTGGTTCGGACTCTGACCAAGCTCGCTGACGCTGCGAAGGCGCTGGACGTCGAGTTCAGCTTCCTCACCCCGCAATCGTTCCGTACCTTCGCGATGCCGAGCTATCGCGACGTGCGGCTCGCGATGCCGCGGCCGGCGAGGATTGCCAAGCTGATCGAGGAGGCGGGCCCCGACAGCATCCATATCGCGACCGAAGGGCCGATCGGCCTCATGGTCCGCCGCTATTGCCGGCAACGCAAGCTGCCTTTCACGACGAGCTTCCACACCCGTTTCCCCGAATATGTCCGCGCCAGGGTACCGGTTCCGGGCTCGCTGATCTGGCGGGCGCTGCGCCGTTTCCACGCGTCCAGCCGCGCCGTGATGGCGGCGACCCCGGCGCTGGCGCGCGAGCTCAGTGAACGTGGCTTTGACAATGTCGTGCTGTGGCCGCGCGGCGTCGACAACAAGCTGTTCTATCCCCGCGCCATCGATCTCTGCTTCCCCGCGCCGGTGTTCCTCTGCGTCGGCCGAACCGCGGTAGAGAAGAATCTCGAGGCGTTCCTCGACCTCGATCTGCCCGGCACCAAGGTGATCGTCGGCGACGGACCGGCGCGCGCCGGCCTTGAGCAGGCCTATCCCCAGGCGATCTTCTTGGGGGAAAAGCACGGCGAGGCGCTGGCCGAAATCTATGCGGCCGCGGATGTCTTCGTGTTTCCGAGCCGGACCGACACCTTTGGCCTCGTGCTCCTCGAAGCGCTGGCGAGCGGCCTTCCAGTGGCGGCATTCCCGGTGAAGGGGCCGCGTGACGTGATCGGCGATGCGCCGGTCGGCGTGCTGGATGAGGATCTGCGCAGCGCCTGCCTCGCGGCGCTCGACATTTCGAGGCAGGCCTGCGTCGAATTTGCTGCCAACCATACCTGGGAGGCGTCAGCGCGCGCCTTCGTCGACAGCATCCGGGCCGTCGGCGCCGTGCTGCCGCACGCCCAAAGGCCGGAACAGCCGCGTTTCGTCGCCTGACTCCACGGCACCCTCACGCGGCGGTGTCTTCCCAGCCGTCAAGGGGCGGGATACAAATTGCCCATGACGGAACAGCCCCTCCCGGTCGGACCTGCCGACATCGATGCCGCAGCGCGCGTGATCGCGCCCTTCGCCATCCGCACCCCGCTTTTGTCCTTCCCCGTGCTGAACGAGCGCGTCGGCGCAAAAGTGTTCCTGAAGCCGGAGATGTTGCAGCGGACCGGCTCCTTCAAGTTCCGTGGCGCCTTCAACAAGGTGTCCTCGATTCCGCAGGACAGGCGCAGCGGCGGCGTTGTTGCGTTCTCCTCGGGCAATCACGCCCAGGGCGTGGCGGCCGCGGCAAAAATCCTCGACATGCAGGCGACCATCGTGATGCCGTCGGATGCGCCGCTCTCCAAGCGCGAGCGCACCAAATCCTACGGCGCCGAGGTCGTGCTGTACGATCGCGACCGTGATGATCGTGAGGCGATCGCGCGCGGCATCGCAGAGAAGCGCGGCGCAACGCTGGTCAGGCCCTATGACGATCCCTTCGTTATCGCAGGGCAGGGCACCGCAGGCCGCGAGATCGCCGAGGACATGGCGGCGCTCGGCATTGCGCCCGACATCGTCGTGGCGCCGGCTTCCGGCGGCGGCCTGATCGCGGGCGTCGCGACTGCGGTGAAAGCGCGTTATCCGCAGGCCCAGCTCGTCGTGGCCGAGCCCGAGGCATTCGACGATCACAAGCTCTCGCTTGCGAGTGGCCACCGCGAGGCGCATGCCCCTGCCGGACGCACGATCTGCGACGCGCTGATGGCGCTGATCCCGGGCGAGATGACCTTCGCCATCAACGGCAAACTGTTGTCGCGTGGCGTCACGGCCTCCGATGCGGAGGTCGGCGCGGCCGTCGCGTTTGCCTATCGCGAGCTGAAGCTGGTGGTCGAGCCCGGCGGCGCCGTTGCCCTCGCCGCGCTGCTCGCCGGCCGCCTCGATGTTGCCAGCAGGAACGTCGTCATCGTGCTGTCGGGCGGCAATGTCGATGCCGACTTGTTCGCCGAGCTCGTGGCCTGATTCTTCGTCGGTTGGTGTGAGCCGAAGTGCTCCGTTTACCTCTCCCCGTCGGGGAGAAGTAACACCGAGATCGTGCTCGCGCGGCCCAGCCTGACGTGACGAAGGGGCGGAGCATTGCTGCTCCGCCCTTCGCCATTGTTGCAGCCAGGGGTGATCAGTGCATGAAGCCGATGCGGCGAGTCATACCGGCGTTCGCCGGTGCCTGATTCATCGTCTGGGCATATTGCGGCTTGAAGGTGTTGTTCATCGCACCGCCGCCAGCGCGGCTCGGCATGGTGTTGAGCTGCGGACGGTTGGTCTGCAGCAGAATGTTGTTCGGCGGATTGTTGTTGGGCTTGACGATGCCGGTATTGCCGTTGTCGGTCCGGTTCGGCTGGTTCTGGGGCTGGACGTTGTTGGTCTTCACGTCGACGTTCTTGATGTCGACGTTGGATTTGCCCACGGTCGTCGCCGGCAGCGTCACGATCTTGCCGGCGGTGCCGTTGTTGGTCGTGCCGTTGGTCGGCGCAGGCAGGGTCACGATCTTGCCCGGGAGCTGCGACGGCGTGGTGTTCGGCTGATTGTTGGGGGGCGGCGTGCTGATCTGGCCGCCACTGCCGACCTTGCCGATGACGTTGCTGTCGATCGGCTTGTTGGCGTTGTTCAGCGCGCCGCCATTGCCCTGCTTGACGAGCGGGATGTACTTGGTCGGGCCGAGATTGCCGGGCTTCAGCGTCGGCGCGATGGTCTGCGGTGCGAGGAAATGCGTCGCCTGCATCAGCGGGATCTGCTTCGGCTCTATCTGGAGCGTCAATGCCGACGTTGCATAGGGGCTGCGGACGTAACTGTCGTAGAAGTTCTTGTAGGCGACCGGCGAGTTGGTGAGAACGGCCTTGTGCCAGGCTTCCGCCATCAGCAGGTTGGCGAGCAACGAGCGGATGTGGTCGCACAGCGGGTCGTGCGGGTACATCTGGACGAACTCCTGATAGTACTCAGGATTGCCCTCGGAGAGCACGTAATCGTAGGCCTGCCGCGCGGAGCGGCTCGGCAGGTTGGACGCCATCTGCACGACCGGCGCGTTCACCGGCGCACGGTTGGCGGCAGCCGCGGTGGCACCGAAGAAATAGAAGTCGCTCGTCAGCGACGAACTTTCCCACGGCGTTTGCTGGCCGTCGGTGGTGTGGTTCACCTCCAGCCGCACCCGCTTGAACAGCTGCTCGATCGGCACGTTCGGTTCACGCGCGACGTTGAGGAAGGCCTGGGTGTAGGGGCTGTGATCGCCCTTGCCGTCGAGAGCTTCAGCACCGGGCGCGGTCGAATAGCCGACGATCGAGCCGTTCGGTGCATCGACGATGGCAAGACCGCGATTGGCATCGATCAGGGATGGGAACGGATTGTTGCGGCAGGCGTCGAGAATGACGATGCGCATGCGGCTCGGGATCGTCTCCAGCGTCGACATCACGTCGACCAGGCGGACCGAATTGTTGACGAGCTCGGTCGGGTTCGAGACTTTTGCATCGACGGGCACGAGATAGTTCTCGCCGGCAAGCTGCACGCCGTGGCCGGCGTAGTAGACCATCGCAACCGTGTTGGGTCCGCGCGAGGCGACCTTCGCGGAAAAGTCCTGCACGACCCTGAGCATGTCGTTCTGGGTCAGGTCGGTTGCGGAAATCACCTCGAAGCCGGCGGAGTTGAGGAATTGCGCCATCGACTGCGCGTCATTGTCGGGGTTCACGAGCTGCGGGGCATTCCGGTAGTTCGAATTGCCGATCACCAGCGCCACCCGCTGCTCGGGGCCTTGCAGCGCGGTCGGCGCGGCATTGCCCTGCTCGACGATCGCGGTCTGCGCGGCAACGGGATTGCACGCAAAGCCGAACAGGCTGCCGAGCAGGCCCGCATACATCAGGAATGATTTGAAATGGAACATGAGCGTGCTCCCTCGGACTAATCTCGACGTGAGATTGGTTGCGGGGACGCTAGACCGGGTTCATGAAGTGTACGTGATGCAAGTCACGATGGCGCCAGGCGTGATCTGCGTCACGCTGGGAACCGCTTCTTGAGCTGGAGCGCCTTCAGCTAACGAGAAGCACCCTCGGTGTCGTTCCCCGAGCTCGCGCCTCACGAGAAGAACGCAATCTTCTCGGCCTGAGTCATGCGGCGGATTGGCGCCAGTGGATCGTTGGCTGCTGGGCGTGGCTTTTGCAGCATGCCGCTCGCGAGAATGGTTGCGCCGAGTGACGGCTCCGACAGCGGCGAGGGCATCGGAAGGGACGAAGCCTGCGAAGCCGCTTGTAGCGTCGCATGCAGAGCTGCCAAGGCCTCTGTTGGCGCCGGACGTTCCATGATCGCAACGGCGGGCTCGAACGGCGCGACCGGTTCGGCTGCGATCGGCTCGGGCAAAGCTGGCTCTTGCAAGGCTAGTTCTTGCAAGGCTGGTTCTGGCAAGGCCGGTTCGGGCAAGACCGGCTCGGCGGCGACGGGCGTCTCGACAGGGGCTGTGGCTTCAGCAGGCTCGGCGATCGCCTCGTCGAACTCGGGATCGGGCGCGGCCATCTCCATCGCGATCCGCTCGAGAATAGCTTCGTCTTCCGCCTCGGCTGCGGCGTCGATCGCGAACTTGTCGGCGGCTTGCGCAATGGGGGCAGGTTTGGCAGCGCTTTCTTCGATCGCGATGTGGCCTTCCGCCAGCTCGGGCTCGCTGGCGACGTCCATCGCCTCGTTGATCGCCACCTCGCCGACGACCTCGGTCGCGGCAACCGTGGCCTCAGGCTCGGAAACTGTCGCGGCCTCCCGCGGCATCTCCGCTGCGGGTGGCTCGCTTGCCGACATCGCTGTCTCGGCATCCGCCATCGCGAGCATCTCGGGCGCCGGAGCGGGCGGGGGGCGAGTCGCCGCCGCGTCTCCCGTTTCGACGCGCTCGACGTGGTCCCTGAGCAGATCGAAGGCGGCCTTGAGCTCGGTACGGGGGTCGATGATCGACGTCTGTCCGCAGGCGGCCTCGATGGCTGCGAGCTGCGAATCAATCAGGTCGCAGATTCGCCCGTCGGCGCCGATCTCGCGCCAGCGCCAGGAGATCTCCCTAATGATGCGCACACCGCGATGGATTGGCCCGAGGCTGGTCTCGAGCAGGGTCGGATCGACGGCCGCGATCGCGATCGTCTCGGCCTCGCGGATGGCGCGGCGAATCGCAACGAGTGCCTCGGGCAGCCGGTCTTCGACGACGGGTTGGCGTTGTGCCGCTAGGGTTTCCTCGATTTTCGCGACCGCCTCGAGCACCATGCGCGTATCGGCGTTGCGGTTGCGCTTGGCGTATTCGCCGAGGAACCAGCGGCCGCGCGCGGTCTCCATGAAGGCCTCGCGGATCGCATCGTAGTCCTGCTCGTTCGGCTCGGCCGCGCGGGCAGACATGGGCGAGAGGGCGAATGCTTCAGTGGCCATGGCAATCTCGTCGCGCAAATCAGTGCGCGTTACAGTAACGATCACCACGATATCGACCGAATCGCAATTGGTTTGATGAAGAGCGAATCACAAATCCCCATCGCAGCAGTGCAAGGCCGGCGATTCGCCGTGCACCTGGCGCTGTTCTACAGCGTCTCGTTCGCCGTCCTCGGCACGCATCTGCCCTTCTTCACGGTGTGGCTGAAGGCGGTCGGCATCGAGCCGGCCTGGATCGGAATCATCAGCGCGGTCCCTGCGGTCACGCGCTTCACCACACTGCCCTTTGTGACCGGCTTCGCCGAGCGGCGCCAGGCTGTGCGCGCGGCACTGATCCTGACCGCGTTCGCGTCGGCGATCGGCTTCGCGATGGTCGGCATGCAGCATCAACCCCTGCCGGTGCTGCTGCTCTATATCGTCACCTGCTGCTTCTGGACGCCGCTGCTGCCGCTGACGGATGCCTATGCGCTGCGCGGCGTCACCCGCTACAAGCTCGACTACGGGCCGCTGCGGCTGTGGGGCTCGGTGGCGTTCATCGCCGGTGCGCTCGCCTGCGGGCTCCTGGTCGACGTCATCGCCGCGCGCGAACTGATCTGGGTCATCGTCGCGCTTGCGGCGCTCACCGCCTTCAGCGGCCTTTCGCTTCAGCCGCTGGATGAGTCGCGACGAAAGAGCGCAGGCGCGCATGGCGGCAAGCGCCTGCTGCGCGATGCGAGCTTCCTCGCGATCATCGCCTCGGCGGCGCTGATCCAGAGCAGCCATACCGCCTATTACACCTTTGCCTCGATCAACTGGCAGGCTCATGGGCTCGGCGGGCTGACCATCGCGGGCCTGTGGGCGCTCGGCGTGTTCGCGGAGATCATCGTCTTTGCGGTCTCGCCCCGGCTTTCGCTGCATCCCTCGCTGCTGGTTGTGATCGGGGGTCTGAGCGCGGTGGCGCGCTGGGCGATCACGGCGCAAGAGCCGCCGGTCGCAGTGCTCGCGATCGTCCAGCTCACACACGGGCTGAGCTTCGGCCTCACCCAGGTCGGTGTGATGAACCTGCTGGTGCGTCACGTGCCCGCGCATCAGATGGCGCGCGGGCAGGGCTACTACGTGGCAACCAGCGGGCTGTTGAGCTCGACGACCTCGATCATCTCGGGCGCGATCTACGCGCGCTATGGCGAGGGGCTGTATTACCTGATGGCTGCGATGGCCGGCACGGGCGCGGTGCTGATGTGGACCGCGCGGCATCACCTCTTCGCTCACCCCCAGAGCGAGGCCTCCGGCGGATAGACGAGGCTCTCGTCATAGCGCAGGCCGTGATCGCGATCCCTCGCCAGCAGCAGCGGCCCATCGAGATCGACGAATCGCGCCTGCGGCGTCGCCAGCATTGCGGGTGCCATCGACAGCGAGGTCGCGACCATGCAGCCGACCATGATCTCGAAACCCAGCGTCTGCGCCGCGTCGGCCATCGCAAGCGCTTCGGTCAGGCCGCCGGTCTTGTCGAGCTTGATGTTGACAGCATCGTAGCGCTCGCGGAGCGGCGCGAGCGAGGAGCGGTCATGTACGCTCTCGTCGGCGCAGACGGCGAGCGGCCGCTTGATGCGCGCCAGTGCCTCGTCCTGGCCGGCCGGCAGCGGCTGCTCCACGAGGATGACGCCGACCTCGGCGCAGGCGGCGAGGTTTTGCTCCAGATTGGCCGCCGTCCAGGCCTCGTTGGCATCGACGATCAGCTCTGATTCGGGAGCCGCCTTCCGCACAGCGGCGATCCTTTCGGGATCGCCTTCGCCGCCGAGCTTGATCTTCAGGAGCGAGCGGTGCGCAGCCTTGGCCGTCGCCTCCGCCATAACCTCCGGCGTACCCAGCGAGATCGTGTAGGCGGTGGTGCGCTCTACCGGAACCGGGCGGTCGAGCAGGTTCCAGGCCCGCAGACCCGCTTCCTTGGCTTCCAGATCGATCAGGGCGCAGTCCAGGGCGTTGCGGGCCGCCCCTGGGGCCATCGCGGCTTGCAGGGCGCGGCGGTCCAGTCCGCCCCCGATCGCCTCCTGCATGGCCTGGAGCGTCCTCAGCGTCACCTCCGGGGTCTCCCCGTAGCGCGCATAGGGCACGCATTCGCCGCGGCCGGTCAGGCCGCCCCGGCTCACCTCCGCCACGACGGTCACGGCCTCGGTCTTGGCGCCCCGGCTGATCGTGAACAGGCCGGCGATCGGGAAGCGCTCGATTCGCGCCGCCAACATTGGAAGTTTGCTGGAAGTCATTTAGAACTCTGGCAATTTCTGAACCGGCTGGTTACCTGATGCAACTAACTATGGCTGGTTGGGGATACCTTCTTCAAGGTAAGGGCGCGTGCGCAACCATCTCTTCTCATCCGAACCCTTCGCTAGGGAGCGGACATCTTGAACGGCGATCCAAAGCTGGAGCGGATTGCCAAGGGCAACGCGCTGGCACTTTGCGCCACGGGAACCTGGACCGCGAGCTTCGCGCCGGCCCTGGAGCGTATGGTGGCTGACGCCGAAAAGCTCGCCGGCAGCCAGCCGAACATCTTCATTGACGTCTCCGAAGTCTCCAAGCTCGACACCTTCGGCGCCTGGCTGATCGAGCGGCTGCGCCGTAGCCTGACGCAAGGCGCGGTCGAGGCCCAGATCGCAGGGCTCTCGGCCAACTATTCGAGCCTCGTCGACGAGGTGCGGCGGGTCAAGGCGACGCCGGTCATCGAGACCGGCACCATCACCATCACCGGCATGCTGGAGCAGATCGGCCGCGGGGTCGCCGGCCTCACCGGGACCGTGACCGATCTCGTCGACATGCTCGGTGCGGTGCTCGCAGCCAGCGGTCGCGTGCTGATCCGTCCGCGCTCGTTCCGCCTGACCTCGACCGTGCATCATCTCGAGCAGGTCTGCTGGCGCGCGGTGCCGATCATCGTGCTGATCACATTCCTGATCGGCTGCATCATCGCGCAGCAGGGCATCTTCCATTTCCGCAGGTTCGGCGCCGACATCTTCGTCGTCGACATGCTGGGCGTGCTGGTGCTGCGCGAGATCGGCGTGCTGCTGGTCGCGATCATGGTCGCCGGACGCTCGGGCAGCGCCTACACCGCCGAGCTCGGCTCGATGAAGATGCGCGAGGAGATCGACGCGCTGCGCACCATGGGCTTCGATCCGATCGAGGTCTTGGTGCTGCCGCGCATGTTGGCGCTGGTACTGGCGTTGCCGATCCTCGCCTTCCTCGGCGCGATGGCCGCGCTCTATGGCGGCGGGCTCGTTGCCTGGCTCTATGGCGGCGTCGATCCGGAAGCCTTCCTCTTACGGCTGCGCGACGCGATCTCGATCGACCATTTCATCGTCGGCATGGTGAAAGCGCCGGTGATGGCGGCGGTGATCGGCATCGTCGCCTGCGTCGAGGGCCTTGCGGTGCAGGGCAGCGCGGAATCGCTCGGACAGCACACCACCTCGTCGGTCGTGAAGGGCATCTTCTTCGTGATCGTCATGGATGGCGTGTTCGCGATCTTCTTTGCATCGATCGGGATGTGATGATGGCACCCGAAATTCAAGACCCCATCATCCGCGTTCGCGACATCACTGTGCAGTTCGGCGCAACGCGCGTGCTCGACGGGCTGAACCTCGACGTCAAGCGCGGCGAGATCCTCGGCTTCGTCGGTCCCTCCGGCGCCGGCAAATCGGTGCTGACGCGTACCATCATCGGCCTCGTCTCGAAGGTCGCCGGGCGTATCGAGGTGTTCGGCGTGGATCTGGATTCCTCCAATAGCTCGCAGCGCCGTGGCGTCGAACGGCGCTGGGGCGTGCTGTTTCAGCAGGGCGCGCTGTTCTCCTCGCTGACGGTGCGGCAGAACATCCAATTTCCGATGCGCGAATATCTGAAGGTCTCGCAGCGCCTGATGGACGAGATCACCATGGCCAAGCTCGCCATGGTGGGCCTCAAGCCGGAGGTGGCCGAGCGCTTTCCGTCGGAGTTGTCGGGCGGCATGATCAAGCGTGTCGCGCTGGCCCGTGCGCTGGCGCTAGATCCCGAGCTGGTCTTCCTGGACGAGCCGACATCGGGCCTCGATCCGATCGGCGCCGGCGATTTCGATGAGCTGGTCAGGACGCTCCAGCGCACTTTGGGACTGACCGTTTTCATGGTAACGCACGACCTCGACAGCCTCTATACAGCTTGCGACCGCATCGCCGTTTTAGGGAACGGTAAGATCATTGCTGCAGGGTCGATCGCCGACATGCAGGCTTCGCAGCATCCCTGGTTGAGGCAGTATTTCCATGGCAAGCGCGCCCGCGCGGTCATGAGCTGATGTAGCCGGAGCATTTGATGGAAACGCGGGCGAATTACGTTCTGATCGGGTCCTTCACGCTGGCGGTGATCGCCGCGGCGATCGGCTTCGTGCTGTGGTTCCAGTCGCTGCACACCACCAAGCAGCGCAGCCCGCTGCGGGTCGTGTTCGAGGGACCGGCGGCGGGCCTGCGCAACGGTGGCAGTGTCAACTTCAACGGTATCCGGGTGGGTGAGGTGGTCTCGGTGAAGCTGGACAACCCGCGTCGGGTTGTCGCACTCGCCATGGTCGAGAACAACGCCCCGATCCGCAAGGACACCCTGGTCGGCCTCGAGTTCCAGGGCCTGACCGGTGTTGCCGCGATCTCGCTGAAGGGCGGCGAGGAGGCGGCCCCGGCGCCACCGCTCGACGAGGACGGCATCCCGACGCTCACCGCCGATCCCAACAAGCTCCAGGACGTCACGGAGGCCATCCGCGGCACGCTGCAGAACATCAACAAGCTCGTCGCCGACAACCAGGAGTCGGTGAAGAACTCGCTGAAGAATCTCGAGACGTTCACGACCTCGCTCGCGCGCAACTCAGAGCGCATCGATGCCGTCATGGGCAAGGTCGACGGCGTCATGCTCAAGGCCGACAGTCTCATGCTCGGCCTCAACACGCTGGCTGGCGGCAGGGACGGCGGCGAGCTGTTCCAGGCGGTGAAGTCGATCCGCGAGCTCGCCGATGATTTCGACAAGCGCTCCGGCGCGCTGATGACCGACGGCCGCCGCACCCTCGGCGACATCAGCCGCGCGGTGAACAATTTTGACCGTAACCCGACCCGCGTCCTGTTCGGCGCCAGCAACAGCAGCGCGCAACAGGCGCCGCCGCCGGCCGAACCGCCGAAGCCGGCGCCTGCGCCTTCGAATGCGCGCGCCACAGCGCCAGCTCAGGCCGCGCAGGGGCAGAAGCGGCAGTAGGCGCAGGACGCTAGTCGCTTCCCTGTCTAGGTATCCAGCGGAAATCGATATCGTCTGCTTCAATGATCCACACGAACGCTTTGCACTGAGCGCCGTAGGCCCATTCGATCTCATGAACCAAGTGGCCGCGATCTGAAATTCGAAACTCGTCATAGCGCCAATCGCCGTGCGACCGCGCATTCGGCGAAAGCTCTTGAAGCGAGCAGGCGTACACCGTCGGATACGTAATCTCGATGTGGCCATCATGGTACGCACCGAGCAAACGAAGCATGATCGAACAGGATCGCTGGCGAGGCTGAGGGGCGGGCTTCTCCAATATTTGCAGCGACTCCAGCCAGGCATCATGCGGGCAGCGGTGATCCCTCGGATTGTAGAACCAGTCGGAGGTTGCAAGTTCGTAGGCGCGAGGTGGAAAAGTGGTCCGCTTTTCGGCGAGATAGGTTTCGTACCGCTCGAATGCACGCTTGACCGCAGGGTATTTGTCGTCGCCCCTCATCCGAGAGAATGAAGACCATGGCCAATTCCTGTTCGACGTGCTTGCTTGAAACTATGACAGCGCCATCTGGCGCAGTTCAATGCCGACATTAGTCCGTTTCGCGCCCTCGCAACGGGTTGACGAATTTCAGCCCTGCGAAATCCTTCTCGTTGTCCGTCATGACAACACATCCATGAACCTCCGCCACGGCCGCAATGATCATATCGAGCGCGCTGCGAGGCCCGCCGTTCGCAGTCCCACCTGCCATTAGCCGCGCCCAGACAAGGCTCGCTTGCTCGTCGAAAGGCAGTACGCGGCCCGCGAATAGCGACGGGGGCCCTTCAGGGCCCGCGAACCAAGCTTCCAATGCGCGGCGCTTTCTTCCCGCTGGTTTCTCCAGGATGCCTCGTCGGATTTCTCCGATTGTCAGAGCTGAGACGAACAGATCGTGATCATTCTGTTCGGCCATCCATGCCAGCAACGTTGGCGACGGACTTGGTTTCGTGACATTGCTGATGATGTTGGTGTCGAGGAGGTAGCGCGTCACAGATCAACCTTGCGGCCCGTGTCGCGCGCGCGGGTGACGTTGAGATCGGTCCCGACAAGCGGTGAGCGACGCAAGGCGGCGAGGATGCCACCCTTGTTGGGCGATGGCCCGGCGATCGTCTGACGAACAGCAGAACGGATCCGTTCAGCTTCTGCAGTATCTTCGGCAAGCTGCTTGGCGAGGGATCGGATCAATTCGCGGTCGGCATCGAGGCCGAGCACCTCGAACCGCGCCATGCCGCGCTTGGTCAATCGAGCCCGGTAGTTTCGAAGTGCTTTTTTTTGCGCAGTATTGGCCATCGCAGCCATCCGTACGTGTTATATCCTGACATATATCCAGATAAAGTGCCAGTGCAAGCCTGCTGATATCGCTTCCGGCGCGAAAGTATCGCGGCCTAGCTTTTCGATACCCAAACAAGAACGGAGGCCGTGAGGCCTCCGCTTTTAATTTCGCTGTTTGCGAGCGTGACCGCTTACCCCAGCCGCCCTGCCGAGTGGGCGAGCAGGGTGTAGACGAGCCCCGTCTCCGAGGTGAGGTGGCCGCGCAGCTCCTGCGGGCCGCGGCCGTCGCGGGCGACTTCATCGAGCAGGCGTTCGAACTCCGCGATGTAGCGGTCGACCGTGCCCTTGAAGTTGCGGTCGGCGCGATACTTGCGGGCGACCTCGTCAAAGGCCTTCTGCCCGGCGGGCGTGTAGAGGCGCTTGGTGAAGGCCTTGTTCTCGCCGCGCTGGTAGCGGTCCCACATCTCGGCGGCGAGGTTGCGGTCCATCAGCCGGCCGATGTCGAGCGACAGCGACTCCAGCGGATTGCCGCCGTTTTGCGGGGCCTGCGGCGGCTGCGGAGCAGCCGTGCGGCCGCGCGGCCCTTCACGGCCGGTCGGGGCGGCAGGGCCGGTGTCGGCGCGGTTCAAGAGGTCCGACAGCCAGCCGTCGCGGCTCTGGTCGTTGCCGGCCGGTGCGACCGGCGGGGCTTCGGTGCGGCGCGAGGCGGGCATGCCGAGGTCCGGCGGCGGCAGGGTCGACGCGCTTCCGGTATCGCGCATGCGCGTTTCGGTGCCGCGGTTGCCGTTGGCGGTCGCCAGCATCGGTTCTTCCTGACGCGCAACCGAGGCGCGGCCCGCGGTCGTGACGTCGAGGCCGCGGCCGTGCTGGGCGACGATGCGGTTGAGCTCGGCGAGCGCCTCGATCTGGTCGACGATCACCTTGCGCATCTGCGCGGTGCTCTCGGCGGCCTCCTGCGGCATCTCGAGCACGCCGCGGCGTAGCTCGTTGCGGGTGGCCTCGAGCTCGTTGTGCATCTCGAACGCCATCTGCTTCATGCTGGCGACGAGATTGCCGAACTTCTCGGCCGACTGCTTGAACATCGTGTCCGCCTCGTCGGTAGTCTGGCGGTAGATGTCGTGCATCGCGTCGATGGTCTGGCGGTGCTCCTCTTCGGAAGCCGCGCGCACCGCCTCGAACTGGCGGGTGATCGCTGCAGATCCCGCACCGGCGGTCTCCGCCACGACGCGCGCGATGTCGCGGGCACGCTCCTCGGCCGCGGCGAGCGATTCATCGAGCAGGCCGGTGAAGCGCGACAGCCGCTGGTCGAGATCGGCGGTACGCAGGTCGATCGTGGTGACCAACGATTCCAGCGCCTGCTTGCGCTCGGCGAGCGAGGCGGTGGTGTTCTTGTTGCTCTGCTCGACGACGGCCGCGGCATCGACGAGCGCCTTGCCGTGTGCGTCGAACTGGGTCGAGAGCTCGCCGAGGTCGACCAGCGCCTTCGTGGTCTTGGTGTTGAAGACGTTGAGCTGCTCTTCGAGGTTCTGCGTCGCCGCGCCGTTGCGCGCGGTGACGTCGTTCATCGCCGAGACGAAGTCTGCGACGCGGGTCACCAGCGCACGCTCGAGCGAGTTGAGGTTGTCGTGCGCTCCGGTCAGCACCTCCTGAAGCAGGATGTTGCCTTCGCGCAGACGCTCGAACAAGGCAACGGTGTCGGTGCGCAGGATCTTGCTGGTCTCCTGCATCTCGGTGACCGCCGCGATCGAAACCTGGCGCGACTGGTCGATCGCCGCGCGCGAGGCCTGCTCGAGATCCCTGAGCGACTTGTTGACCGCGCCGGTCGCGACTTCGCTCGCCGCGTTGATGGTGCGTGCGACCTCGTTGCCGTTGCCCGACATCGACTGCGAGAACGCCTGGCCGCGCGTCTCGATCGACTTCAGCGCATCGGAGGTGACGCGGTCGATGTCGAGCGTGAGCTGGCTGGTCTTCGAGCCGATCGCGTCCACCAGCGTGCCGCGCTTGGCGTCGATCAAGTTCGACAGGCGGTCGGCCTGCTGCTGCACATAGGTGACGATCTCGTCGGTCTTGGCCGTCATGGCCTGGCCGAACGAGCCGCTGGCGGCGAGCACCGAGCGCTCGACGTCGGCCGAGCTCGACTTGACCCGCGAGCTTGCCTCGTTCGAGGCTGATATCAGCGCATTCTGAGCATTGAGCGCGCTGGTCTGGATGTCGTTGGTGGCGTTCGAGGTCGCCGTGCCGAGCGCCCGCTCGATGTCGGTCGAGATCGCGCGGATCTGGCTTGCCGCATCCGCCGACGTCGCGGTCAGCGACGACTGCGCCTCGCGTGCGCTGTTGAGGATCGCCGCCGCGGTATCGGCGCCGATCGCGGTGAGCGTCCGCTCGATGTCTGTAGACAGCGACTTGATCTGGCTCGCCGCTTCCGAGGAGGCGGTGACGAGCGTTCCTTGCGCGTCGCGGACGCCGGCCGTGAGCGCCTCGATGGTGGCGCCGCCGGCCATGGCCAGCGAACGCTGCATCTCGACGGCGAGCGATTTGACCTGGCCGGTCTGCTCGGCCGAGACCGCGAGCAGGGTGCTCTGCGCGTCACGGGCGCTGGTCGTGATCGTCTCCGCGGTGAACTGGCCTGCCTGAGACAGCGAGCGCTGCACTTCGGCGGCAAGCGACTTCACCTGGCTCGCCGCATCCGAGGACGCGGTGACGAGGGTGTTTTGGGCCTCGCGCGCGCCAGCCGTGATCGTCTCGGCCGTCGACGTGCCGGCCATCGAAAGTGAACGCTGGACGTCGGAGGACAGCGACTTGATCTGGTTCGCCGTCTCGGTCGAAGCCGCGATCAGCGTGCTCTGCGCGTCGCGTGCCCCGGCGGTGATGGCCTCTGCCGTCGTGCTGCCGGCCAGCGACAGCGAGCGCTGCACGTCGGCCGTGAGCGTCTTGACGTGGTTGGCGGCATCGGAGGAAGCGGTGATGAGGGACGTCTGCACCTCGCGCGCGCCGGCCAGGATCGAAGCTGCGGTGGCCGAGCCCGCCGCCGACAGGGTGCGCTCGACGTCGGCCGACAGGGACTTGATCTGGTTGGACGCTTCGCCCGATGCGGACACCAGGGTCGACTGCGCCTCGCGGGCGCTGGTCAGGATCGAGTTCGCAGCGCCCGTGCCGACGGCGGTCAGCGCGCGCTCGACCTCGGACGAGGTCAGCTTGAGCTGCGCATTGACGTCGGACGAGGTCGTCTTCAGCTGTGCATTGACGTCGGACGACACCGTCATCAGCGACTGCTGCGCCGTCCTGGCGCCGGTCTGGATGGTCTCGCTGGTGTTGACCACGAGGTTGGTCAGCGAACGCTCGGCGTCCTCGACATGCGAGCGGATGGTCGTGGAGATCATCTCCGCGCGCGACATCAGGTCTTCGCTGGCCTGACGTCCGCTGCTCTCGATGCGGCCGGCCACGGCCTCGACCCGCGAGCCGAGCAGGTCCTCGAACTGCGCAACACGCACGTCGATGTCGTTGGCGACAGAGCCGACCTTGGTCTCGATGGCCTGGTGGATTTCCTGGAAGCGCGCTGCGACCGTGCTGGCGAGAAGCGAGCTGCGACCGTCGATCGTCTCGGTCACGCCGGTGATGCGGCGGTCGACGGCTTCGATCGCCTGCGCGGTGCCGTCGGACAGGGTCGAGGTCAGCAGTGTGAGCCGCGAGTCGACCGACTGGACCGCCTGAGCCGCTGTGTTGGTCAGCGAGAGCGTGAGCTCGGTGAAGCGGGTATCCATCGACTGCAGCGCCTGCGCCGCGCCGCCGGTCAGCGACGTGGTCAGGTGCGTCAGGCGGGCGTCGATCGACTGGATCGCCTGTGTCGCGCCGTCGGTCAGCGACGCCGTGAGGTGGGTGAGGCGCGAGTCGATCGACTGGATCGCCTGCGATGCACCATCGGTCAAGGACGTCGAGAGTGTGCCGAGGCGGTTGTCGATCGTCTCGGTGACGGACTTCGCACGCGTGTCGAACGACTGTTCCAGCGCGACGACCCGGCCGCCGAGCTGATCGTCGAAGGTCTTGATGTGGCCTTCGATCACACCGTCGAAGTTGGCGAGCTTGCTGTTGAGCGAGCCGTCGAGGTTGGTGACGCGCTCTCCGAGCGTGGTTTCGAACTGCACCAGGCGCTGGTCGAGTGCCGCGGTGATCTCGCCGCCATTCGAGGTGAGGCGGGTGTCGAAATTGTCGACATAGGTCTTCAGCGTCTCGGCGATATCAGTCGTACGCTGGCCCATGCGCTCGACGATCTCGCCACCGAACGTCTTCACCGTGCGGTCGAACTCGGAGATGTGGCGTGTGATCAGCGCGCCCAGCGTGCCGGAGTCGCGGGCGAACCTCTCTACGAGATCAGCGCCCTGGTTCTTCACCAGCTCGTCGAACGCGCTCATCTGCAAGGAGAGGGAATCGTGCGCGGTTTCGGTCTGGCTCACGACCTTGGCGACCAGCGTGTTGACGGTGGCGTCGAGAGCCTCGCTCGCCTTGTCGCCGCTCGTCATGATGTGGCCGGCGAGCCGGTTGCCGGCGTCGTCGATCTTGGCGGAGAGGTCGCTAGAGCGCAGCTCGAGCTCGAGCAGAAGCGAGTCGGAGGAGTTCTTCAGGGAGTCGTGAACCTGCTCGGTGCGCTCCGAGATGCCGTCGACGATCGCGGATGAACGCTGCTCGAACTCGCCGGTGATGCGGTCGATGCGCTCGTTCAGCATCTCGTGGACGCGGTCGGCGAGGTCGACGAACTCGTCGTGGACGTGGCCGGTCTTGAAGTTGAGACTGGTGGTCAGCCGCTCGCTGGCATCGAGCACGGCGCGCGTGGTCTCGTTGCTGGCTTCCTCGAGGCGGTCGAGAAGGTCGCCGCCGCGCTCGCCGAGCGCGAGGATCATGTTGTCACCGGCATTGCTCAAGGCGCTGGTGATGTGGGCGCCTCGCTCTTCCAGGGCACCGGTGATGGATTTTGCGACCTCGTCGACGCGCGAGGCAATCGCGTCCGAGATCAGCGCGATGTCGTGGCGCAGGTCGATCTGCACACCGGAGATCGCGCTGCGGACCTGCTCGGCCTGGCCGACCAGGTTGTCGCGCTGATGCGCGATGTCCTGAAGCAGGGCGCGGATGCGCACCTCATTGTCGCTATAGGCGCGCTCGAGGGCGGCGACTTCGTTCGCGACCAGCGTCTCGAGTTCGCCGGCGCGCGCGATCGCGCGCTCGATGCCGTCGCCCATCGCCGCGACCTCGCGGCGGATGGCCTGGCCGACCGTGACCATCGAGTCGGAGGCCGAACCCTCCGGCTCGGAGAAGCGGATCGCGACCTGCGCCATCGCCTGCGCGATCATGCGCATTTCCTGGCCGCGCCAGACGAGGCTCGCGAGGAAGTAGAACAGCATGATGGGCGCGAAGAACATCGCGACGAGGCCCGCGATGACCAGCACGCCGCCGCTCTGGCCCATGGCGGCATGGATCGAGGGCAGGAAGCCGACGGACAGCGCAGCACAGGCCGCAAGCCAGATGCCGGCGAAGACGGTTGCGAAGGTGTAGACGTTGCGGGCAGGGCGGCCCTTCTGAAGCGCCTGGAGAAGCTGACCGATGGTCTCGCGGTCGTCATTGGCGGCGCGGCGCGGAGTGCGCGGCTCCTCGATCGGGTCGAACACCGGTCGCTCGGTCGCGGTGGGACGCGCCTCGAAGGTCGGCTCATCGAAGGAAGGCGGCGCCGGTGGCGGCAGCGGAGGCGCGTTGTCGGTGCGCACTGCAGAGGCGCGGCTAGTGTCCGCGGCCGTATCGCTGATGTTCAGGGCTTCCTGGATTGCAGAAAGCGCGACTTCCGTGGGGTCTTTGACCTTCTTGGGAGTGTTCGCCATGTTCAGTATGAGCCCTCGCTACTAGTACACGTGCCCCCGCGCGGCCAGCGTGTCGCGCAAGCCCACAGACCGGTTCATGCCGCTTACGCGGATTCGTTGCCGTCCCCCACCCGAGACGGCTTGTCCGCCAATTTCCGCAACATCCTATTGGCAGAGCGCTGCGAAAGAAATGGCCGCGATTAAGACAATCTTAATCATCGTTAACAGGATTGGGCCGTAAGGCCTTAGCAATAAATGAAATTCTCCACGGAACTCTGTCGATTGCGGCAACTTTTCGTCAATATGCGGGCGGAATTGGGTCAAAGGCACCTAACGTTCCATTAACCATTTCCGTGGTTGGGTGAGACGAAAGCTTCGCCGCCGGACCGGCGCGTTGCCAACGATGCCGGGGCCCGCGCCATGACGCCTGATCTGCAACGGATGGACTGGATGCCCTCGCCACCGCTTGCTCCCCTCGACCATCCCCTCGATCTCGACCATCTCGCGCGCATGACCCTCGGCGATGCCGAGCTCGAATCCGAGGTGCTCGCGATGTTCGCGGAGCAGTCGAGCCGGCTGGTCGCGGCGATGGCAGCGCTCCCCGCAGATGCATCCGCGCTGGCGCACAAGCTGAAGGGCTCGGCGCGCGGGATCGGTGCCTTTGCGGTGGCGGCTGCGGCCGCTGAGCTCGAATGCGCGATCCGGACCGGTGACAACCCGACTCGCGCCTTCGCCGTGCTGAAGGAGGCCGTGGCCGACGCCCGCGAAGCGATCGAGACGATGCTGCGCCGCGCCTGAGGCCGGGTCTCCAATTCCGCAAACTGCCCTGGGGCGACCGCACGAGAGCCCAGTTCTGACGTGCTCAGGACCGGGCTCAAGTCTTTTGTTCTGACGCGTTTTCTTCACGCGAATCGGTCTCCACTTCGCTCGAAAACGCTATGGCGCGGCGCCAAGCGACCCGTTATAGGACAGCCCGGACCCTCCCTCATTTCCAAAGCTCCGGCAGCACGAGCACACATGGCCAAAATTCACTATGTCGACCACAAGGGCGAAACCCGCACGGTAGAAGTCGAGAACGGCGCGACCGTGATGGAAGGCGCCATCCGCAACGCCATTCCCGGGATCGAGGCTGAATGCGGCGGCGCCTGCGCCTGCGCGACCTGCCACGTCTATGTCGACGAAGCCTGGCGCGAGAAGGTCGGCAGCCCGACGCCGATGGAAGAGGACATGCTCGACTTCGGCTTCGACGTGCGCCCGAACTCGCGCCTGTCCTGCCAGATCAAGGTATCCGACGAGCTCGACGGGCTCGTTGTGTCGACGCCGGAACGGCAGGCCTAACTTATAAATCTAGAGCTTTCGGCGGCGCGACCTCGATGCCGCGCTTGTGCCACGGCCTCAGCTTCTCGATGACCTCGGTGGTGAGCGGCGTCGGTCGCCGCGAGGGCTCTTCGATGAGGACGCCGACCGACATCGCGGAGGCAACGCATCTGCCTTCGCAGAACACGACCTGCTCGAAGGTCACCGACGTCCGCCCCAGCTTCACGACGCCGAGCCCAAGCTCGATCGTGCCCGGCCAGTGCAACTCGGCGCGGAAATGGATGTCGAGCCGCACCATGATCCAGGCGAGCCCCGGCGGCGTCAGCCCGATCTTGGGATCCTTCATCAGCGTGACGCGGCCGGTCTCGAAATAGGTGGCATAGACCGCGTTGTTGACGTGCTGATTGGGATCGAGATCGCCGAAGCGCACATTGTCGCTGAGACGATAGGGGAAATCCGCAAGGCACGGCGCTGAATCCAGGCGGCTTGGTGCATTCACCGGTTGATCTCCGTCATTTCCCCCGCCGTTACATCCCAGTTATCCTGTCCCGGCAAGTAGTCCTGCCGGCAGGCGGCCAATGCTTTTATGCCTTCCCTGGGCCGTTCTCGTTGGCTAGACAGGAACCGCGCCTTTTCCGTTGCCCGCCGGGCGCCGTCCAACCGATAACGACCGATAAAGAGACGACATGAGCGACGCGATCAAAACCGATGTGCTGATAATTGGCGCCGGCCCC
This sequence comes from Bradyrhizobium sp. UFLA05-89, assembly GCF_059803475.1. Classification (NCBI taxonomy): domain Bacteria; kingdom Pseudomonadati; phylum Pseudomonadota; class Alphaproteobacteria; order Hyphomicrobiales; family Nitrobacteraceae; genus Bradyrhizobium; species Bradyrhizobium sp. UFLA05-89. The sequence goes on from NZ_JBANBA010000105.1 coordinate 31,080, forward strand.
TGCGGTCTGTTCGCCGCCTTCGAGCTTGGCCTTCTCGACATGAAGGCGCACTTCGTCGACATCCTCGACAAGGTCGGCGGCCAGTGCGCCGAGCTGTATCCGGAGAAGCCGATCTACGACATTCCCGGCATTCCGCACATCTCGGGGCAGGGCCTCACCGAGGCGCTGATGGAACAGATCAAGCCGTTCCACCCGACGTTCCATCTCGGCGAGATGGTAGAGACGGTGGAGAAGATCGGCGATCCCGCATTCCGCGTTACCACCGATGCCGGCAAGGTGTTCGAATGCAAGGTGGTGGTGATCGCCGCCGGCGGCGGCTCGTTCCAGCCCAAGCGTCCACCAGTGCCGGGGATCGAGGCCTATGAAGGCGCCTCGGTGCATTACTCCGTGCGCAAGATGGAGCAGTTTCGCGACAAGGAGATCTTGATCGTCGGCGGCGGCGATTCCGCGCTCGATTGGACGCTCAATCTGCATCCGCTCGCCAAGCGCATCACGCTGCTGCACCGGCGCGATGAATTCCGCGCCGCGCCGCACAGCGTGGAGCAGATGCGCGCGCTCGTCGCGAGCGGCAAGATGGATCTGAAGCTCGGCCAAGTCACCGCGCTCTCGGGCAGCGACGGCAAGCTCGCCGGCGCCACGATCAAGGGCAACGACAACAGCATCACCGAGATCGCCTGCGACACCATGCTGCCGTTCTTTGGGCTTACCATGAAGCTCGGCCCGGTCGCGAACTGGGGGATCGCGCTGGAGAACAACCTGGTGCCGGTCGAGACATCCGCGTTCGAGACCAACGTGCCCGGCATCTTCGCGATCGGCGACATCAACACCTATCCGGGCAAGATCAAGCTGATCCTGTGCGGCTTCCACGAGGGCGCGCTGATGGCGCAAAAAGCCCACCGTTACGTCTATCCGGAGAAGCGGCTGGTGTTCCAGTACACGACGTCCTCGTCCAGCCTGCAAAAGAAGCTCGGAGTCAACTGATCCGAGCCGGAACGAGGAGGGCACGCCGGTGTTTCTGGCGCTGGAACCCTTCGCGAAATAGCCTTAGTCTGCGGCCATTCCAGTCGTGGGTTAGCCAGGTGATCATAATGCGGAATAACTTTTCGAGCTTCCGACTGCTCTCGTTCGTCGCGCTCGGTCTCGCGCTGTCGCTCGCGATGCCGCGGCCCGTCGCAGCGCAGGCCCAGCAGCCCACGGCTGCGGGCCTCTGGCAGAAGATCGAGGACGGCAGGCAGGTCGGGTGGTTTCTCTTCATCGACCACAACGGCGTCTTCGAGGGCGTGATCGCAAAGACCTTCCCGCGCCCGGGCGATGATCCGAACGAGGCCTGCACCAAATGCACGGATGATCGCAAGAATGCGCCGGTGCTCGGCCTGTCCTTCGTGCGCGACATGAAGCGCGACGGCCTGAAGTATGAAGGCGGCAACGTGCTCAATCCGCGCGACGGCAATATCTGGAAGGCCAACATGAAGGTCAGCCCGGATGGTCAGACGCTCACCTTGCGCGGCTATCTCGGCATCTCGCTCCTCGGCAAGGACGAGAGCTGGACGCGCCTGCCGGACACCTACATCGCGCAGGTCGATCCCGCGATCGTGGCAAAATATCTCCCCGCGCAAGCCGCCGCCGCAAAGCCGCCCGCGCCCGCCACGAAGAAGGGCGGCGCAATGATGGCGCCGATGAAGCAGTAGGGGCGCGACGTCGTTCGCGCGGTCGTTGGTTTCCGGCCTTTCCGCGCACACCGCTGTCATTCCCCGCGAAGGCGGGGAACCCAGTACGCCGCGGCTTCTCCGTATCCTCGCACTGCCTCTGGAATACTGGATCGCCCGCCTGCGCGGGCGATGACAGTTGGAGTCGTGGATCGCACGCGCCCGAATCTCGTCATTGCGAGCGCAGCGAAGCAATCCAGGGTCTTTCCGCGGTGACAATCTGGATTGCTCACATGGGGAGTTGGTG
>NZ_JBANBA010000106.1:0-32785 GCF_059803475.1 Bradyrhizobium sp. UFLA05-89
GGCGTTCGAGGGGTGTCCACACCCTCACCGCCGCTTACCCCAGTCGCCGCTTACCCCATAGCATCTGGATTCCCCGCCTTCGCGGGGAATGACAGTGGTGCGTGCGAATAACAGAGGTGCGTCTGGCTGGCTGGGTACGCTTACGCCGCTTCCGCCTCTGCCTCGCCAACACCGCGCTTCAGCACGGCCCGGGCGGCTTCGCGGTGGTCCGGCGTGATGTGGCTGGCGACCAGCTTGATTGCGGTCGCGAGCACGGCGGCATCATCGGTGAAGCCGAGCATCGGCAGCATATCCGGCACGACATCGAACGGCAGGATGAAATAGGCGATCGCGCCCAGCAGCGATGCCTGCACATGGCGCGGCGTCTGCTTGTCGAAGGCGCAGTAATAGGCGGCGAGCAGATCCTCGGCGAACGGCAGGTGCGCGACCACGCGCTTCAGCTTGCGCCAGAAACGCCGGCGCACGGTCTCGCGGTCTTCCGCCAGCCGATCGGCCGGCTCAAAGCCGACGCTGTGTTCGGCAGCAGCCATGGTCCAAAACTCCCCGTTCAGGTCGGCGCGGCCGATTGTCCCAGCCGATGCCAATCACAAGATGGGGATGCGCCGCCAGAGCAACAAGACGTCAGCCAAGGCCTGCCTGTCTGGCAATGACGTTCATCGCCTTGGCGAGCTCGATATCGAGCGCAGTGACGCCGCCGGCATCGTGGGTCGAAAGCACCACCTCGACCGTCTTGTAGACGTTCTTCCATTCGGGGTGATGGTCCATCTTCTCGGCCACCAGCGCTGCGCGCGTCATGAAGCCGAAAGCCTGGTTGAAGTCCCTAAAGGTAAACGTCCTGCCGATCGCTTCGCGGCCGCCCGTCTCGGTCCAGCCGGATAGTTCGCTCAAGGCCTGCTTGCGTGCTTCCGCCGACAGCCGCTCCGTCATGGTCGCCTCCGTCTTCAGGGGAACTTTACCCTAACACCCTGCCGACGCCCGGGTTCAAAAGGGGTTGTCGTTCATCCGCTAACCATGACGCAGTTGTAACCCTGACAGGCAAGAAATTTGCTACAATTGCCCGGGTAATGACCTGGCCAAGATGAAACCGAGCCTGAAACGCCCGTATGGGAGATCGATGACCGGGGGCCTCGAGCTGGCCGAAACATCCACACCGACGTCGCCGCGATCGGCGGCGCGGAAGACCACGCTCGTTTCGCTCGCGTTCGTGCTCGCCATCGTCGGCGCCTTGGTCGGCGGCTATTATTTTGCGATGCGGCCGGTGACGCTGAAGATCGCGGTTGGCCCGGCCAACAGCGACGACGTCAAGGTCGTACAGGCGCTGACGCAGGCCTTCGTCCAGAGCAAGGGCTATGTCCGGCTGCGTCCGGTCCAGACCGACGGCGCCACCGCAAGCGCCGACGCGCTCGCCGAGAACAAGGTCGACCTCGCCATTATCCGCGGCGATCTCGACGTGCCGAAGACCGCCCAGGCCGTCGCCACCCTGCGCAAGAACGTCGTCGTGCTGTGGGCGCCGCCGGCCGGCAAGGGCAAGAAGAAGGGCGCCAAGATCACCAAGATCGCGCAGCTCGCCGGCCACCGCATCGGGGTGGTCGGCCGCACCCAGGCCAACGTCAATCTCCTGAAGGTGATCCTCCAGCAATATGGCGTCGATCCCGCCAAGGTGGAGATCGTGCAATTCCCGGCCAATGAAGCCGCCGAAGCGATCCGCACCCAGAAGGCCGACGTCTATCTCGCCGCCGGTCCCGTCAACAGCAAGATCACCGCGGATGCGATCGCCGCCTCCACCAAGGACGGCGGCACGCCGACCTTCCTCGCGATCGATTCGGCCGACGCCATCGCGCAGAATCATCCGGTCTATGAAGCCGCCGAGATCCCGGCCGGTACCTATGGCGGCTCGCCCGACCGGCCCGATGACGAGGTCAAGACGATCAGCTTCGCCCATCACATCGTGGCGCGCAAAGGTCTGTCGGAAACCACCGTTGCCGCCTTCACCCGGCAGCTCTTCGCGATACGCCAGCAACTGGTGACGGAATTCCCGCTGGCGGCGAAGATCGAGACGCCCGACACAGACAAGGACGCCGTGATCCCCGTGCATCCGGGCGCTGCCGCCTTCGTCGACGGCGAGGAGAAGACCTTCCTCGACAGATACAGCGACTACATCTGGTGGAGCCTGATGGCGCTCTCGGCGATGGGCTCGATCGGCGCCTGGTTCGCCGGCTACCTGAAGAAGGACGAACGCGACAACAACAGCCACCTGCGCGAGCGGCTGCTGGACATGATCGCCGCGGCGCGGCGCTCCGAGACCGTCGACGAGCTCGACCAGATGCAAGGCGAGGCCGACGAAATTCTGCGCGATACGCTGCGCTGCTTCGACCACGGCGCCATCGAGGAAGGCGGGCTCACCGCCTTCAATATCGCGCTGGACCAGTTCCACGCTGCGGTCGCAGACCGCAAGGCGGCGCTGCTCAGCCTGCCGCAGAACCTGCAGCGCGCCGGCGCCCAATTCCGCGCTGCCGGCAACGCGTAATTGCTTGCGCGCGTAATCGCTGCGTCACATTGTCTCAATATAGCGTTGGCTTCGCAGGACGGCAGCCGCCCTGACCGCTTCCGAGACGATTCCCCATGAAAATCAAATTCTCCCGCCGCCAATTCCTCTCCACCAGCGCCGGTGCGCTCGGTGCGATCGCGATGCCCTATGTGTCGCGCGCGGCCGACCGTCCGATGATCACCCATGGCGTGCAGTCGGGCGACGTCACGGTCGACGGCGGCGTGGTCTGGGCGCGCGCCGATCGTCCCTCCCAGATGCTGGTCGAGGTGGCGACGACGGATAGCTTCAAGGATGCCCGCGCGCTGCCGCCGATCGCCGCGCTGCCCGAGAGCGATTTCACCGCGAAGATGCTGGTCGAAAATCTGCCCGGCGGACAGGACATCTTCTACCGCGTCCGTTTCCGCGATCTCTCTCACACCGCGATCGCGAGCGAGCCGGTGGTCGGCCGCTTCCGCACCGCGCCCGCTGACCGCCGCGACGTCAGCTTCGTCTGGGGCGGCGACGTTGCCGGTCAGGGCTGGGGCATCAACCCCGACGACGGCGGCATGTTCACCTTCTCCGCAATGCACAAGCACCGTCCGGACTTCTTCCTGCATTCCGGCGACACGATCTATGCCGACGGCGTGATCCCCTCCGAGGTGAAGCTGGCCGATGGCAAGACCTGGAAGAACATCACCATCCCCGAAAAGGCCAAGGTCGCCGAGACGCTCGACGAGTTCCGTGCCGCGCACAAATACAATTTCACCGACGACAACGTCCGCGCCTTCAATGCCGAGGTGCCGATCTTCGTGCAGTGGGACGACCACGAGGTGACCAACAACTGGTCGCTGTCGAAGGATCTGCCCGCCACCTACAAGGAGCGCAACATCACCTTGCTCGCCGCGCGCGCGGCGCGCGCTTTCCATGAGATGTATCCGATGCGCGAGAGCATCGTGGAGCCGGGCCGGGTCTATCGCCAGATCTCCTACGGCCCGCATCTGGACGTCTTCATGCTCGACGAGCGCAGCTATCGCGGCCCCAATGGTCCGAACCTGGAAACGGAATACGGCCCCGCGTCCTACTTCCTTGGGCCCGATCAGATGGCCTGGCTGAAGCGCGGCCTGCTCAACTCACGCGCGACCTGGAAGGTAATCGCCTCCGATATGCCGCTCAGCCTGCTCGTCTATGACGATGCAGCCAACAAGAAGGGGTCGGAAGCCTTTGCGCAGGGCGATGGCCCGCCGCGCGGCCGCGAGCTCGAGATCGCCGACCTCCTGCGCTTCATCAAGATGGCGCCGATCAAGAATACGGTGTGGCTGACCGCCGACGTGCACTACGCCGCGGCGCATTACTACGATCCGAACAAAGCGCAATTCCAGGATTTTGAGCCGTTCTGGGAGTTCGTCTCGGGTCCGCTGCATGCCGGCACGTTCGGGCCGAACGAACTCGACAACACCTTTGGACCGGACGTGCGCTTCATCAAGGCACCAGGCCTCGACAAGCAGAACCTGCCGCCGTCCGCCGGCATGCAATTCTTCGGGCACGTCAAGATCGATGGCGCCAGCGGGCAGATGACCGTGACCCTGCGTGACCGCGCCGACGTCGCGCTGTGGTCGACCACGCTCGATCCGAAGCTCGCTTAGAGGAAGCTGCTACCTGGAGGCACGCGCGCGCAGTGCGGCTTCCATCGCGTCACTCGAGCAGGGCTTCTGCAACCGAGGCACGTCAGCGAACTCGGGCGGAATCCGCGTCTCCGCGCCATAGCCGGTCACGAAGACAAACGGGATTTTCAGCGCGACCAGGCGCTCGGCGATCGCGAAGCTCTTCTCACGCACCAGCTCGACATCGAGCAGCGCGAAGTCCGGTACGCGGTCGGTGATCGTATCCAGCGCACGCGCGACCGAAGCAACGGTACGCACGTGCTTCACGCCGAAGCCGAGCAGGCGGTCCTCGAAATCGATCGCGATGATCGGATCGTCTTCAACGATCAGCACGTCGGCGGGGACATCGAAGCCGTCGAATGAAGCGCGCTGCATGATCTCGTCGGTTGAGGGCTGCATGGTCGTTCCGATCAGGATGGCCTTGGCCCGATGCATGCGCCCCGCGCACCGGTGGTTCCAGGAACGAAACCCACCACACCACAGTTTTCCCGTCTGTCCACTTGTGCACACTAACGCCGAATGGAACCCGCTAATGTCGAGGGGAGATCCGGGGAGTTTTGGGATGGATGCGCGAAGCAGCAAGTCAGCCGAGATTGCGAGCCGGCCCTACAACAATCTGCTGCGGCGACTGAGCCAGGCCGACTACGCGCTGATCGCGCCGCATCTGACAAGCGAGACAGCATCGGCGAACGAACTGCTCTACAATCCCGGCGATGACGTCCAGGTCGTGCACTTTCCCTGCGGGCCGTCGCTTGCGACCTTCCTCGTACCCAACGAGGACGGCCGCGACGTCGAGACCATTCTGGTCGGCCGCGAGGGCGCCGTCGGCGGCATCGTCAGCGAGGGCTATCTGCCGGCCTATACGCGGATCGTCGTGAAGTTCGGCGGCCCCTTCGTGCGCATCCATGTCGGCAAGCTCGAGGCTGCCAAGCGGAGCTCGCCATCGCTGCGCAATGTCTTTGCCCGCTATGCCGATTGCATGCTCGCGCAGATCTTCCAGTCGACGGCCTGCAACGCCATTCATTCGATCGAGCAGCGCACCGCCAAATGGATCTTGGCCGCGATGGAGCGCACCGACGGCGACGACAGCGTGCCGCTGACCCACGAGCAGCTCGCGACGCTGCTCGGCGTCGGGCGCAGCTATGCAAGCCGCGTCATCCAGTCGTTCAAGGCGCAAGGTGTGATCGAGACTCGCCGCGGCTCGATCCTGGTGCGCAACCGCGATGGCCTGAAGTTGCGGGCCTGCCTGTGCAATGACGCGGTGAAGGACCATTTCGAGGAGGTGCTGCGCGGGGTCTATCCGACGGAGGAGGCCGATGGCGGCGCGGAAGGGGGTCCGCTAACCCCCTCCCGCTCCTAAGCCCCGGGGATTCCCGGACAAAATTCAGTCAACCAATCCCGAAAGAACGCATTGTTTTTTGGCGTTTTCTGCCTATATTGCGCTGCAAACGCGTTAGGTGCCCGGCTCTGATGGCCGGGTTTCCTTTTTGGGCGGAAAGCGCCCGTTTCTCAGGTTTCCAGCGTTGTTTCGAGAAGAGGTCCCGGTCTGACCGGCGAGATCGCGCTAACCCATTGTTCGACCGCAAAGAAGCTCACTCATGAATCTTCGTAACGTCGCCATCATCGCCCACGTCGACCACGGCAAGACGACCCTGGTCGACCGTCTCCTCCAGCAATCCGGCACCTTCCGCGAGAACCAGAAGGTGACCGAACGCGCCATGGACTCCAACGATCTGGAGCGCGAGCGCGGCATCACCATCCTGGCCAAGGCCGCCTCGGTGCAGTGGAAGGACACCCGCGTCAACATCGTCGACACCCCAGGCCACGCCGATTTCGGCGGTGAGGTCGAGCGTATCCTGAACATGGTGGACGGCGCGCTGGTGCTGGTCGATGCCGCCGAAGGCCCGCTGCCGCAGACCAAATTCGTGGTCTCCAAGGCGCTCAAGGTCGGCCTGAAGCCGATCGTCGTCATCAACAAGGTGGACCGCCCCGATGCGCGCCCGACCGAGGTGATCAACGAGGTGTTCGACCTGTTCGCGGCGCTCGACGCCAGCGAGGAACAGCTCGACTTCCCGATCCTCTACGGGTCGGCCAAGCAGGGCTGGATGGCCGAGAGCCCCGAAGGTCCGAAGGACAAGGGCATGGAGCCGCTGTTCGACCTGATCCTGCGCCACGTCGCACCGCCGAAGGTCGAGGAAGGCCCGTTCAAGATGATCGGCACCATCCTGGAGGCCAACCCCTATCTCGGCCGCATCATCACCGGCCGCATCTCGTCCGGCATCCTCAAGCCGAACCAGCAGGTCAAGGTGCTCAACGCCGATGGCAAGCTGGTCGAGCAGGGCCGCATCACCAAGATCCTGGCGTTCCGCGGTCTCGAGCGCACGCCGCTCGAGGAAGCCGAAGCCGGCGACATCGTCGCGATTGCGGGCCTCACCAAGGGCACCGTCGCCGACACCTTCTGCGATCCGACCGTCGAGGTGCCGCTGCCGGCACAGCCGATCGACCCGCCGACCGTGTCGATGTCGTTCATCGTCAACAACTCCCCGCTCGCCGGCACCGAAGGCGACAAGGTGACGAGCCGCATGATCCGCGACCGTCTGCTCCGCGAAGCGGAAGGCAATGTCGCGTTGCGCGTCGTCGAAGCCTCCGACAAGGATGCGATGGAAGTGTCGGGCCGCGGCGAATTGCAGCTCGCGATCCTGATCGAGACCATGCGCCGCGAAGGTTTCGAGCTCTCGGTGTCGCGTCCGCGCGTCGTGTACCAGAAGGACGAAGCCACTGGCGCCACCATGGAGCCGATCGAGGAAGTCGTCATCGACGTCGACGAGGAGCATTCCGGCGTCGTCGTGCAGAAGATGAGCGAGCGCAAGGCCGAGCTGATTGAAATGAAGCCCTCGGGCGGCAATCGTCAGCGCCTGGTGTTCTACGCGCCGACCCGCGGCCTGATCGGCTACCAGGGCGAGCTTTTGACCGACACCCGCGGCACCGCAATCATGAACCGCCTGTTTCACGGCTATGCCCCGTACAAGGGCGAGATCCAGGGCCGTCGCAACGGCGTGCTGATCTCCAACGACCAGGGCGATGCGGTGGCCTATGCCATGTTCAAGCTGGAAGATCGCGGCCCGATGATGATCGAGCCGGGCTGGAAGGTCTATCGCGGCATGATCGTCGGCGAGCACACCCGTGACAACGATCTCGAGATCAACGTTCTCAAGGGCAAGCAGCTCACCAACATCCGCACCACGTCCAAGGACGAGGCGGTGCGCCTGACCCCGCCGATCCGAATGACGCTGGAAAAGGCGCTCGCTTATATCGAGGACGACGAGCTCGTCGAGGTGACGCCGAAGTCGATCCGGCTGCGCAAGAAGCACCTCGACCCGAACGAGCGCAAGCGCGCCGAGAAGGCCAAGGAAGCAGTGGCGTAAAGCCACTCCCGCTGTCATCTCACTGTCATGCCCCGCCACCGGGTCTCGCCTTCGGCGAGCCCGATGACGGGCTCAGGCGGGGCATCCAGTACGCCGCGGCTTCTCAATACACGACTACTGTCTCTGGAATACTGGATCACCCGCCTTCTTCGCGGGTGATGACAGCTCGTTTATGGTGGCTTCTCAGCGAACGTGCTAGAGCCCAGCCATGATCTCCCTCCCCTCCTCCGTCGACGTCGCGATCATTGGTGCGGGCGCCGCTGGCCTCGGTGCAGCGCATGCGCTGAAGGACTCGGGCCTCTCTGTCATCGTACTGGAGGCGCGTGACCGGCTCGGCGGCCGCGCCTGGACCGTCCAGGCCTCTCCGGAGGTGACGTTCGATGTCGGCTGCGGCTGGCTGCATTCGGCGGACAAGAATTCCTTCGTAGGAATCGCCGAACGACTGAATTTCGAGGTCAATAGGGATCTTCCGCCCTGGCGCGATCGCGCCTTTGGCGAGGTGTTTCCCGACAGCGAGCGCGAGGACTTCGGACGCGCGATCGACGAATTCTATGAGCGCGTCGCGGAAGCTGCGCAAGACGACGAGGATGCACCAGCCGAACGCTATCTCGAACCCGGCAATCGCTGGAATCCGATGATCAACGCAGTCTCGACCTATGTAAACGGCTGCGAGCTCGACCGCGTCTCTATTCTGGACATGGACGCTTACGAGGACACCTACTTCAATTGGCGCGTGCGGGCCGGGTTTGGCGCGCTGATCGCGGCCTATGGTGCGTCATGTCCCGTGGCACTGAACTGCAACGTCATGCTGATCGATCACGCCGGCAAACGCATCCGGCTCGACACGTCGCTCGGCACGCTCGATGCAGCAAAGGTGATCGTCACGGTACCGACCAACCTGATTGCAGATGAAGCGATCCGGTTCTCGCCGCAGCTCCCGGCCAAGGTCGACGCCGCGCGCGGCCTGCCGCTGGGCGTCGATGACAAGGTGACGCTGGCGCTGGAGAACGCGGAAGCCTTTCCAAAGGAAGGCAATTTGCGCGGCGCCACCATGCGCACCGCCATGGGCACCTATCACATCCGCCCATTTGGTCAGCCCTGCATCGACGGCTTTTTCGGCGGCCGCTTTGCACGCGAATTGGAGGACGCCGGCGACGGCGCCTTCGCCGCACAAAGCATCGACGAGATCGCCGGTTACCTCGGCAACGACATCAGGCGCAAGCTGAAACCGCTGCGTGAGTCGCGTTGGGCTCACGACCCCTTCGCCCGCGGTTCCTATTCTCACGCGCTCCCCGGTCATGCCGGCGACCGCGCCGTGCTGGCGGCTCCCGTCGATGGGCGGCTGTTCTTCGCAGGCGAAGCGACGTCGCCGAACTTTTTTTCGACCGCACACGGAGCGCGAGATTCGGGGGAGCGCGCCGCAAAGGAAGTGCTGGCGGAAATGGCAAAGCTGTAGCAACGAACTCCGTCATTGCGAGCGCAGCGAAGCAATCCGGAAATCCCTCCGCGGAAAGATTCTGGATTGCTTCGTCGCTTCGCTCCTCGCAATGACGAGGGCTACTGCTCGATCACCCGCGCCCGCAAATCTGCGTCCGGCACGAAGCACGCATCGTACTTGCCGAAAATGCGGTAGCGGTTGCGTGCGACGAGATTGTAGAGCGCGTTCCGCAGCGGCTTCGGCACGGCGAACAGCGCGCGCACCCAGCCCCAGCGGGGAAGCTGCGAGAGCACCGTAAGTGCGGCGTCCGATTTCATGAACGCCTCACCGCCGTGAACGACCGCGTTGGTGTCGGGATCATCGGGATCGATGCCGAAGGTTTTCGCGAGCCTCATCCCATAGCCCGACTGGATCGGCGTAAAACGAAAGCGCTTTGCCGTGTCGCGCGTCGCGACGAAGCGGACCCAGCGTGAGCAGAAGATGCAGACGCCGTCGAACAGGATCACGTCGTCGTCGGGCCATCTGGGCATCAGCGGTTATCCAGCATCAGAAGTGCGACAAGCATCAGCACGATGGCCGGTCCTGTCTTCACCAACGCGCCGAGCGGCTCTATCCAGAGATCGGGCGTCAGGATCGCCGCGCCGACCATATAGCCGAGCGAGGCGATGATGCCCGCGACGAGCCCGACGCCCGCGGTGCGGCGGAACGCGATGAGCACCCCGATACTCATGTCCATCAGGCTGGTACCGATGGTGACGGGATCGACCAGTGCGGCTGGAAAGCCGTGCGCCGACAGGATGCCAGCGGCGGCGCGGTAGGAAACGAACAGGGCGATGAAGCCGGAGACGACCCAGAACGCGACCAGGCTCGCAAAGACAAGCGCCTTGACCAGGTATAGCCGCGCGAACCATTTGTCCTGGATGGTGGCGGGATGACGCCCAATCGTGTCTGTCAGCGTCTTCGGCACGATGGCTGTAGCTGCAATCCAATGCTGCGGGTCGCCCGTCACGCCGCGGCGCAGTTCGGCGATCGCGGTCGAGCGCATCGGCGGCATCCAGCCGAGCCGGCTGGCGAGATCGCCTGCCCACGCGCCGCAATCGAGCAGGAATGTCGGCATCGCAAAATGCGACCAGCCTGCGGTGCCAAAGGCGATGCGGAACTGCTTGATGACACCGGCCATCGCCACCTGTTCCGCCTGCATCAGATCCCAGCTGACGGCTTTCACGGCGGGATCGTCGATGTCGCGCGCCGCGAGCCAGGCGATCGTGGCCGCGATGTCCTCGACCGCAACGGGCCGGAAGGGCGTCGCCATCTCCTTGGCCGGCAGGTCGAACGGAAAGGCAGCGAGCGCGCGCAGCATGGCGCTGCCGCCATAAGCCGACGGTGCGACCACGAAGCCGGGGCGCAGGATCGCGTGAGGAATGCCGGAAGAGCCGATCAGGCGCTCGGCCTCGCGCTTGGTCGTGGCGAACGCTGTGTGATCCTCGTTGGCCGCGCCGGGGATCGAGATGTGCACCAGCCGGATCGTGCGACCGCTCGCGCCGATCGCCTGCAACAGGCGCGCGACGAAGTCGCGATGCACCGCATTGATGTCGCTTCCGGGGGCGTCCTGGAGCACGCCCAGGCAATTCACGATCACATCGACCGCATGCTCGCTCAAAAGGCGCGTCAGCGCCGCCGCATCGAGGTTGAGGATCTGCAACTCGATGTCGAGCGCGCTCATCTTCTGCGCTGGCGACAGCTGTCGCGCCACACCGATGACGCGAAAGCCACGGGCGCGCAGATCGTCGGTGACGAAGCGGCCGATCAGGCCGGAGGCTCCCAGCAGGAGAATGTTGTGCACCACTTCACTCATCGCGTCACTCAAAACGGCTTTGCGATCATCAGCCAGAGGATCAGCATCGTCGCGCCAAACCCCGGGAAGCCGAAGACGAACCACCGGCGGAACAGCACAAAATAGCGCGGCGGCAGGGCCACGCGCTGAACCACCGCCTTGCGCGCGAGATCGCGCATCTCGATCTGCATGAACACCACGGGCACCCAGAACAGCCCGGCGACCGCGTAGAGCGCAAGCGAGACGAGCAGCCACCGCTCCGTGATCGCCGTCGCCGAGAGCATCATCAAGAGACCGCCCGTGACCGGCTGGAGCATGACGGCCGAGAGCGTGAACAGGGCATCCGCGATCACCACGACCGAGGCCGTGCGCGCGATGAACTCGGCATCCTGGCTGCGATGCGCCATCAGCATGAAGAACGCGATGCCGCTGCCGGTACCGAGAATGACGATGGCGCCCATGACGTGCAGATATTTGACCACGAAATACAACGTCATGGTTTTTTGACTGCCACGGGCTTCGGCGATTTCAGCACGCGTTCCAGCTCGGCGCTGACGGCTTTGACGCCGGCTTCAGCCTCGATCATCCAATGGCCCTCGCTGCCCACGGCAGGCAGGGCGCGGAAATCGACCTTGCCACCATTGATGCGAAACGCATCGGCCAATTGCCGCGAAAATGCCGGCGCGAAATAGGTGTCGTTGGCCGCCACCAGCCACGTGACGGGCACGCGCGCCGCCTTGCCGAACTCGCCTGCCACCGAGGTGAGAGTATGTGGCGCGCAGATCTGGTTCGGGAAGTCGTTGGCGTGGCCGCCGCGCCCGGGTGCGAAGACGATGATGGCGCCAACCGTCTTGGGGTCGGCATTGGAGAGTGCCAGCGCGCCCCAGCCGCCCGCGGAATGACCGAGCACGACGGCGCCATCCTTGTGGACAAAATCCTGCTCTCGCAAGAATTCCAGCGCGCGTGCGATTTCCTCGGCGGTGGCGCGGCCCGAGCGCGCATAATCCGCCTCGTCGCAGCCGCCCTGATCCTCGACATAGCGGCCGCCGGTTGTGCCATGGCCGAGCCGTTCCGGCACCAGCACGGCAAAGCTGCGCGCGACCAGGAATGCAGCCAGCGCGCGGTACTCCGGTTGCGGCATTTGCGCACGACGCAGCACGTTCTGCGTCGAGGCATGCGCGATCAGCGCGAGACGGAACGGGCCGTCGCCGGGCGGCCGGAAGAGCAGGGCGCGCGCCGCGACAGTCGGGTCGGATGTCGGCACGCGCCACTCTTGCCGGCGAAACGGCTCGCCTTCCGCGCCCGCGGCGCCCAACGCGCTCCGTGCGCATACGGGCGAGGCCGCCAGCATGGCGAGCCAACAAAGGATAACGACGAGCTTCAGGGACCGCATGAGTTTGCCGGAAGCGGATTCGAACAGCGAAGGCCAGAGTAGCTGGAACGAATCATCCTGGGCGGACTTTTCTGCGTGGCCGCCATGAAGGCCTTTGTCACAAAGCAGTTTTGCACCGGTGCGCGGCAGGCCAATGCCGTCCAAAGCGGCGCCCTGTCCTCTTTCGGTACAACACGGCCATGAAACTGATGCAGAAAATCCACACGTTAACCGATAATTAACGATGGCTCTTGCCGCCGGCCCGGCGACTTGGTTTGATCGCGTCCATGAGCACAACCCTGATCGAGGTCCGGCCGGCCAAAGCTGCAGACGCAGCCGCGGTGGCGTCTACTCATGACGAAGCCTGGCGCTCGGCCTATCAGGGCATCATCCCCGGTGCCGAGCTTGAAAAGCTGATCAACCGTCGCGGCCCGCAATGGTGGGACAGCGCGATCCGCAAGGGCAGCCGCGTCAGCGTGCTGGTGTTCGGCGACAAGATTGCGGGCTACGCCAATTACGGCCGCAACCGCGCCCGCAGCCTGCATTTCGACGGCGAGATCTACGAGCTTTACCTGCGTCCGGAATTCCAGGGGCTGGGCTTCGGCCGGCGCCTGTTTACCGCCGCCCGCCGCGACCTGACGCAGAGCAATTTGAAGAGCATGGTGGTCTGGGCGCTGTCCGATAACGATTCGGCCACGGAGTTTTACCGGGCGCTGGGTGGCCGCATGGTGGCGCGCTCCTCAGAGCGGTTTGGGCCCAAATCGCTCGACAAGGTCGCTTTCGCCTGGACCAATTGATCTGCCGTCGTTGGGTCGGCCGTACATCCTTCCGCCGATACCGTTCGACCATTTGAGCCGGTAGAACCGGGGTTCATAATTTCGCGAAAAGTCGATGGATCGGCGGGCCAAGCCCGCGTATGACAGCGCCAAATCGCTGCCGGGCGAGATCCTTTCGACAAACACGGAGTCTTTTATGCGTATCGATGCGGTCTCGATCGGGGCCAAAGTGCCAAACGAAGTCAACGTCATCATCGAAGTGCCGGTTGGCGGCGAGCCGATCAAGTACGAGATGGACAAGGAAGCCGGCACGCTGGTGGTCGACCGCTTCCTCTATACGCCGATGCGCTACCCCGGCAATTACGGCTTCATCCCGCACACGCTGTCGGATGACGGCGACCCCTGCGACGTCTTGATCGTCAATACCCGCGCCATCATCCCCGGCGCCGTCATGAGCGTGCGCCCGGTCGGCGTGCTGTTCATGGAGGACGAGGCCGGCGGCGACGAGAAGATCCTGGCGGTGCCGTCGTCAAAGCTCACGCAGCGCTACGACAAGGTCAAAGCCTATAGCGACCTGCCCGACATCACGCTGCAGCAGATCCAGCACTTCTTCGAGCACTACAAGGACCTCGAGAAGGGCAAATGGGTGAAGATCCTGCGCTGGGGTGGCCCGGAGGAGGCGCACAAGCTGATCCTCGAAGGCATCGAGCGCGCGAAGAAGAAGTAGAGGCCTCTTGTCCCGGACGCGGTGCGGCATGAAATGATGCGCCGCTGAGCCGGGACCCATGGTGCCGCTGGGCCTGGCTCGGCAGCGCATCACTGGCGTGCTGCGCTGCGTCCGGGGCACGAGCTTCGTTTGGAATGGCTATGCGCCGGCTTCTCAGGATCATCCGCAATGTCGTTCTGTTGATCGCCGCCGGCGTGCTCGTGCTCGCCGGCGTCTTGCTGTTCAACGTCTCCACGCGGGCGTCGCGCCAGGTGCAGGTCGCGCCGATCCCCCGCGCCACCGTCGATACCGAGAGCGCGGCAAAACGGCTGTCGGAGGCGATCCGCTTCCAGACCATCTCGAACTTCCTCAATCCGGAGCAGGACGCTGACGCTCTGCGCGGGCTCGAGGCGCATATCTCGCAAAGCTTTCCGGCGTTCAATGCGACAGCCAAGCGCGAGGTGATCGGCGGCCACAGCCTGCTCTATACCTGGGAAGGCTCTGATCCCAAGGCGCAGCCGATCGCGCTGCTCGCGCATCAGGACGTGGTGCCGATCGCGCCGGGCACCGAGAAGGACTGGCAGCAAAAACCATTCGACGGCGTTGTCGCCGACGGCTTCATCTGGGGCCGCGGCTCCTGGGACGACAAGGGCAACCTCTATTCCATGCTGGAGGCGGCCGAGCAGATGGCGAAGGACGGCTTCCGCCCGAAGCGGACGATCTACTTCGCCTTCGGCCATGATGAGGAGGTTGCGGGCACGCGCGGCGCCAAGGTGATCGCGGCCACGCTTGCCGCGCGCGGCGTGCATCTCGACTTCGTGCTCGACGAAGGCCTCTTGATCGCCGAAGGCATGATGAAGGGCCTGGGCAAGCCGGCCGCGCTGATCGGTGTCGCAGAAAAGGGTTATGCGACCCTCGTGCTGACCGCGCATACGACGCCGGGACATTCCTCGATGCCGCCGCGCGAGACCGCGATCGGCATGATGAGCGCGGCGCTGGCGCGGCTGGAGGATCACCGGCTGCCGATGCATATCCGCGGCGCGGTCGCCGAGATGTTCGACACGCTGGCGCCGGAGATGAGCGGCTTCAGCCGCATCGCTCTCTCCAACCTCTGGCTGTTCAAGCCGCTGCTCTTGCGCGAGTTCGGGAAGAACGGCCCGAGCGAGGCGATGGTCCGCACCACCACCGCGCTCACGATCTTCAATGCCGGCGACAAGGACAATGTGCTGCCCGGAAATGCGGAGGCCACCGTGAATTTCCGCCTGCTGCCCGGCGACACGCAAGCCAGCGTCACCGATCATGTCCGCACCACGATCGACAACGAGAAGATTTCGATCGCACCGTTTCCCGGCAATACCGATCCGCCGCCGGTGACGGGGACCGCGAGCAAATCCTATGCAGCGCTGAACCGCACGATCCGGGAGATCTTTCCCGACGTCGTCGTCGCGCCCAGCCTGATGGTCGCCGCAACCGATTCACGCCACTACGCTGATATTGCCGACAACATTTTCCGCTTCTCGCCGGTGCGCGCCAATGGCGAGGACTTGAAACGGTTTCACGGAACCAATGAGCGCCTCAGCATCGAAGGCTATGCCGACATGATCCGCTTCTACCGGCGGCTGATCGAGAATACGGCGGGCTGAATCACCTGGTCATTCCGGGATGGTGCGTTAGCACCGGAATGTCAATCGGAGTTCTACACCGCCGGCTTCGACAGGCCGGCGATTGCGCAGGCGGCGCGCAGCGTGTTCACCAGCAAGCACGCCACCGTCATCTGGCCGACGCCGCCGGGCACCGGCGTGATCGCACCCGCAACGTTCAACGCTTCCTGATAGGCGACGTCGCCGACGAGACGCGTCTTGCCGCCCTCCCTGGGAACGCGGCTGATACCAACGTCGATCACGGTCGCACCCGGCTTCAGCCAGTCGCCGCGCACCATTTCCGCCTTGCCGACGGCAGCGTAGACGAGGTCGGCACGCCGGACGAGCCCAGGCAGATCGCGCGAGCGCGAATGCGCAATCGTCACCGTGGCGTTCTCGTTCAGCAGCAACTGCACCAGGGGACGGCCGACCAGGTTGGAGCGGCCGAGGACGATGGCGTTCATGCCCTCGAGCGAGGCGTGCACGCTCTTGGTCAGGATGATGCAGCCGAGCGGCGTGCACGGCGACAGCGCCTGGAAACCGCCCGCGAGCCGGCCGGCATTGTTCGGATGCAGCCCATCGACGTCCTTGGCGGGATCGATGGCGTTGATAACGGCCTCGGTATTGAGACCCTTGGGCAGCGGCAGCTGCACCAAAATGCCGTGCACGGCGGGATCGCGATTGAGTTTTGCGACCACCGCCAGCAAATCCGCCTGCGAGACGTCGGCCGGCAATTTGTGCTCGAACGAGGCCATGCCGGCCGCCTGCGTCTGGGCGTGCTTGGAGCGGACATAGACTTCGCTGGCGGGATCGTTGCCGACCAGCACGACAGCCAAGCCCGGGACCAAATTGTGCTCGCGCTTGACGCGGGCAACCTCGTCCGCGACGCGGGCGCGGAGCTCCGCTGCAATGACTTTTCCATCGATGATTTTGGCCGTCATGTCCTAATCCCCATTCGTCGACTTGGCCGCGGCAAGCCGGCGCAACGCCTCTCCAAGGCGCGCCGGGTCGCCGTCGACCGCAATCTGCTTCAGTCGCGAGGTGGCACCCGAGAGCAGCCGCACGCTCGCCTTTGGCACGCCGAGCGATTTCGCAAGCAGCTGCAAGACCGCACGGTTGGCCTCGCCGCCATCGGCAATCGCGCGCACCCGCACCTTGAGCACGCTGCGGCCGTCGGAGAGCGCCTCGATGCCGTCGATGTCGTCACGGCCGCCGCGCGGCGTGACCCGCAGCGCGATACTGATGCCCGAGGTGGAATAGCGCCAGGGTTCTGTAGAGGGCTTTGTCGAGGCCAATGCCCGCCTGCTTCGCCTAAATCACGTTCGGGTAGATGTAGTATGCGATCACCTTCTGGATAAACAAGATGATCAGAATCAGGATGATCGGCGAGATGTCGATGCCGCCGAGGTTGGGCAGGAAATTGCGAATCGGCGCCAGCACCGGCTCGGTGATGCGGTACAGGAATTCCGCCACCGCCGAGACGAACTGGTTGCGGGTGTTCACCACGTTGAAAGCGATCAGCCAGGACAGGATCGCGGAGGCGATCAGCAGCCAGACGTAGAGGTCGAGCACGATGAGGACGATGTCGAGAACGGCACGCATGGCTGTGAGAACTCTGGTTCCGGTGGGGATTGAGGCCTTTTGCTAGATATCGGTTCCCCCCGGCCCAAACAAGGGAAGTCCCGGCACCGACCGGCCAAAACCGGGTTATGCCCGTCCTTGACTTGACCTTGGCGGGGACTTAAATGGCCCCCGGTTGTCGGCCGCGTTTACCAGAGCGGCCAGCAAACGGGGCCATAGCTCAGCTGGGAGAGCGCGTCGTTCGCAATGACGAGGTCGGCGGTTCGATCCCGCCTGGCTCCACCACGCTTCGCCCTTCGGGCTACGCGTGGCGCAGCCACGCAAGAGTCCGAGGGGCGAAGCGTGGTGTCCGGCGAAGCCCAAAGGGCGAAGACGGACGAAGCTGGCCCTTGCCTTCCATCCAATCGACTTCAGTCGCACAAGATCAGCCGTTGCGCGTCCGCAAGGCGAAGACCAAGCCGCGCTGCGATCACTCAGCGGCTTGTGCCATGACAGGTCTGCGCACCAGCCAGCCATCGATGAAATTCTTCAGCCAGGCCCGTTCGGCAACGTCATAGACCGCGCGGTCCGCGAAATGATGGTGGCGGGCGCACGCGCCGGGCGCACTCAGGCCGTCATAGCCACGCGTGGTCCAGCGATGCATCATCGCGTAGGTCACGTCGGGATGAAACTGGAAGCCGAAGGCATTGCCGGCACAGAACGCCTGCACCGGAAAATCATCGCCCTCGGCGAGCAGCTCCGCGCCGCCGGGCAGCTCAAAGCCTTCGCGGTGCCAGTGATAGACCTTGCCCGGCCAATCCGGGCACAGCGCGTGGCCCGCGGCCGTCGGACGGATCGGATAGTAGCCGATCTGTGTGAGCGCGTCGGGGTGCGGTGCGACGCGAGCCCCGAGCTGCATCGCGAGCATCTGCGCACCCAAGCAGATGCCGAGAAACGGCCGCTGCTCCCGCAACGGAATTTCGATCCAGTCGATCTCGCGGCGGATGTAGTCGTCGCAATCATTGGCGCTCATCGGCCCGCCGAAAAACACGGCACCCGCGTGATGTTCGAGCGTCTTGGGCAAGGGATCGCCGAAGCGCGGCCGGCGGATGTCGAGGCGATGGCCGAGCGCGCGCAAGGCGTTTCCAACCCGGCCGGGCGTCGAGGATTCCTGATGCAGGATGATCAGCACGGGCAGCGGAGGCTTACGGTCGGCGGCGGCGTCTGGCGCCCTTCTCCTGAAGGGGACCACCTCCGCACCGCCAAACCTGTCCGTCCGGAACGACATCGCCCTTTTTCAAAAGCCATAGGTTCAGATCGCCAGCATAACTAAGCGATCGTTAATTTCGTGTGAGTTTGCGCACACACTGAACCGAGACAAAGCAAGCGCCGGGCCAAATCGGAGTGCGCTAAAGTGTGATGAGATAGGGATGAAATCATCATCGCGCTTCAGGTTATTGTTTGAGCATGATCTTTTCGGAAAACCGCTTCACACTTTTCCGGATCATGCTCTAGCGCCGGCGCCTCTGGAACCCGCCGACGGCGGCCAAAATGAAGCCGCGCGGGAAGAAGCGCAGCAGGAACGGCACGATCTTGATGCCGAGGCCAGGCAGCACCGCCCGTTTATTGGCCATCAGCCCGCGATAGGCGGCGCGCGCAACATCAGCGGCCGAGACGTCGAGAACGGCGGAATCGAATCCGGGGACAAATCCGGCGCGGGCCTGAAATTCGGTCGCCACAGGTCCCGGGCAAAGCACGGTGACGCGGACGCCGCGCGCTCCGAGCTCGCCGCGCAGCGCCTCGGTGAAGGAGATGACGTAGGCCTTGGAGGCGTAATAGACGGCCATGCCCGGGCCGGGCAGGAAGCCCGCGATCGAGCCGACGTTGAGAATGCCACCCTTGTTCTTGACGAGCTGGTCCGCGAAACGTAGCGACAGATCGGTCAACGCGCGGATGTTGACGTCGATGATGCCGAGCTGCGCGGCGCGATCGCACTCGATCGCGTCGCCGAACACCCCGAAGCCGGCATTGTTGACGAGATGGTCGAGCTCGACGTCGGCAGCGGCCAGTGCCGCCGCGATCTTCTCGCCCGCGCCATTCTCTTCGAGATCGCAGGCGATCACGATCGGGGCCTTGCCGCCCTTGGCTGCGATCTCGCCGGCCAATACATCGAGCCGGTCGGCACGACGCGCCGTCAATGCCAGGCGGTGACCGTTCGCGGCAAACACGCGCGCCAGCTCCGTGCCTATGCCCGCCGAGGCACCGGTAATCAGCGTCACACGCTCAGTCACGATCGAAATCTCTTCAATGCCAGCGAAATTGGGGCGACACCCCAGGACGAGAGCATAGGCCGCGTGAGCGATGCAAGGCGCCCGTCGGCCTCGCGACGAGCAGCCGAGATGGAGGATGCAGAAAAACCGCTGATTTGCAGGGGTATTCGGCTAGGCTGTGATCGGCGGATACATTAAAGTTTCGTCATGTGGTCGCGACTGGCCGCGTCCCATCGATGCGCTCAAGTACTGGCGATGCCGTCATTGACCTGACCGGTGCGGCGACCCGCGATGAGATGCTTGAGGTCGATCCGGTCGCGCTGTGACACGCCGAGCAGATCGGAGGCACGCCAGACGACGTTGTCCTCGAACTCGGTGACCTGGCCGTCGGCATAGACGAGCTCCCACATCATCTCGACGATGCGCTTGCGGCCCTCTTCATTGAGCGAGCGCATGATGACGCTGGTGAAGTGATAGAGATCGACCGCCTCGCCCTCGACCTGGGTTGCGGAGGCGATCAGGCGGTCCGCAGTGCCGCGATCCAGCGAGAAATGGCTTTCGATCAGGTTGTGCAGCTTGCGCCGTTCGGCTTCCGTCGGCTCGCCGTCGAGCGAGATCACATGGATCAGCAGCGCGGTCGCCGCCAGGCGATAGTCGGTGTCGCCGAAGGCGCGATCCCCCGCCTGGGGGGCGACAATGTCGGCTATGAATTGGCGCAGTCCGTCGAGCATGAAAATCCTGCCGCAATGGGTGGCGCCGCAACGGCGGCCTGTCTCCTTTATATGAGCGGGAAATTCGCCCCGCGCAATGCGCGCTTATGCCCCGCGCTGCATTACGTTTCGGCAATCTGATCGGCGCGGCTTCCGAGTGAAACAAGCCGCTACACCCCGACGTCGTCCTGGCGAAAGCCAGGACCCATTACCCCGAATGGAAATTGTTGAAACGCGCTGGGGCCTCCAGCGTGCCTATTCCGCTGTCCTGTGGTTGGGTCCCGGATCCGCGCTTCGCTTGTCCGGGACGACAGCGGAGAATATGTCGGCGCTGCGAATCCCTCACGGCAGTTCGTACACCACCATCTTGTCGGCGATGCCGCGGAGCGCGGCCTGTTTCTGGATCGGCTTGATCGACCACTGCTCCAGGATCCTGGCGACCGCCGGCGCGTCCAGCACGGGACCGGTGATGTGGATTTCCTGGGCCATCGACACACTCTGCACGCGCGCGGCAATGTTGACGGTCCGGCCGAAATAGTCCTGGCGCTCGTTGAGCATCACCGCAAGACAAGGCCCCTCATGAATGCCGATCTTGAGAACGAGATCTTCGGAGCCGCGCTTCTTGTTCAACTCCTCCATCGCGGAACGCATGCGCAAGCCGGCGACAAGAGCGTCCTCCGGCTTGACGAACGTCGCCATCACGGCATCGCCGATCGTCTTCACCACCGCGCCCTTTTCGGACGCGATGATCTCGAGCAGCGCATGGAAATGCGCGCGCACGAGGTCGAAGGCGGCGAGATCGCCGACGCGCTCATAGAGCGCGGTCGAGCCCTTCAGGTCGGTGAACAGGAAGGTCAGCGAGGTGATCTGCAACCGCTGATCGATGTTGAGATTGTCCGCCTTGAAGACATCGCGGAAGGTCTGGTTGGACAGCATCCGCTTGGCGGTGAGGAACGGCTTGCGCTTGCCGATCAAATGATGCAGCGCCTCAGCCGCGATGAACACGGTCGGCAGCACGCGCACGCCGGCCTGATTGTCCAGGGACAGCCGCAGGGGTCCGGGCCGCAAGGTCGTGGTTCCCGTCGGGGCCTGGACCTTGTTGTACATGATCGCGAGTTGCTGACGCTCCTTGGTCGGCTCGCCCTGGACATCGATGAAATGCGCGGCATGCGTCACCGGCTCGAAGACGATGACGAAATCGTTCGGAAGCTGGAGCGACATCGTCGCCTTTTCGCCGGCCGGAAGCTCGAGCGTGTCGAGCGTGACCTCATTGGCGAGGGTCGCGAACGACTCCTTGTTGAAGTCGACGCCCGAGCTCCAGAACATCTGCTTGAAATACTCCCACACCGAAAGCGAGTCGGGGTCGTGCGCCGCGATGCGCCGCACGCGCGGACTGACGGTGAAGGAGACCTCGACGGCCTCGTCGACGGACGCCTTGTAGCCGCAGGCGCAGAGCGCGCAATGATAGTCGTCGGGCCGCAGCGCCTTCAGCGTCGTGTGGGCGCCGAGCACGCCGCCGCACCCCGGACACAAGACGTTCCAGCTCAGATCGAACAGTCCGAGACGCGCCGAATGCAGGAAGGCGGAGATGACCCGCTCCTCATCGAAGCCATGCTGCCTGGAGAAATCGATGGCGTTGATGCGGTTCAGCTCGTGATCCTCGCCGCGATCGATCAGCCGCTCGATCTGGTCGACCACCTTGGGCTCGGCGGTTTGCTTGAGAACCGAAAACTGGGCCTGAATGTCGCTCATGTTGCTTCATCTAGTGTGTTGGCGCAGCGATCCCAAGGACCGGCTAAGGACCGGCTCGTCACCGAGGCGTGATACGGAACTTGGGGGAATGGTCCGGCTGCGTCGTGACGACGCCGACGGGAATGACGGGGCCGGTGTCGGCCAGCTCAACACGGAATTCACCGATCAGCCGGGCCAGAGCCAGCACCGACTCGGCCTGCGCAAAAGGTGCGCCGATGCAGACGCGCGGGCCGGCGCCGAACGGCAGATAGGCGAAGCGGTCGGGCGGCGTCGCCGACATGAAGCGCTTGGGGATGAAGGCGTTGGGCTGGTCCCAGAGCTTTTCGTGACGGTGCAGCAGCCATGGCGCGATCATGATGATGTCGCCCTTCCTGATCTCGACACCCGCGGCGTTGTCCTTGTCGAGCGCCGCGCGCGCGATCAGGAAGGCCGGCGGATAGAGCCGCATGGTCTCCTCGATGACGGCGCGGGTGAATTTCTGCCGGTCGATATCGGCCATGCTGTCCAGGTGCTCGCCGCGCGTCTCGGAGGCGACTTCCTCCTGGGTTTCGGGATCGAGCGCCAGGAGATAGAGCGCCCAGGACAGAGCCGTCGCGGTCGTCTCGTGACCCGCCAGGATCATGGTTGCGACCTCGTCGACGAGCTGCTCGTCCGAAAAGCCCTTGCCGGTCTCGGGATCGCGCGCTTCGTCCATGAGGTCGAAGAGATCGCGCGGCGGCGCGCCCTCCTTCTTGCCGGCGGCCCGCCGCTCGGCAATCAGCATCGCGACGAACGCGGTCCAGCGCTTGCGGAAACGGGCGCGCGCGAAATCCATCGGGCTCGGCCAGGAAACCGGCAGCAGCATGTCGAGGAAATAGGGCCGACCCAGGCGCTGGCCATATTCCATGACGAAATTGCGCAAGGTCGCGCCGTGCTTGTCCATGCCGAACGAGAACATCGTGCGACCGGCGATCTCGAGAGTCATCCGCTGCATGATTTCGCGGAGGTCGATGACCTCACCGGCTTTCGTCTTGAGCTTCGCGATAGTCTCGTCGAGCACCGCCGTCATGTGCGGGACGAGGTTTGCGGTGGCATGCGGCGTGAACGCGGGCGCCAGCGTTCGACGCTGGTGCCGCCACGGCTGGCCTTCCGCGATGAGCAGACCCTGCCCGAGCACCGGACGCAGCATCCGGATGCCGGCCGGCGTACGCGTATAGTTCTCGTAATTATTGAGCAGGATGTGCCGGATCGAGTCCGGCCGGTTGAGGATGAAGCTGTTGCGGAGGAAGAAGCGGCCCTGGATGACGTCTTCCTCATAGGCGCGCTGTGCCCACGTCGCGATCATGTTCTTGCGGATCACCGCAACGCGGCGGAGGAATGGCATTCCCTCCGGCGCACGCGGCGGGGTCGGCGGAATGATGGGCCGGCGTACCTGGGCGACATTCATGGGCTCTCTCCCCGCATATCCACCGCATCCACACAGCTAGTAAGTCAGTTCGGCAATCGCAATCCTGTTCTCGGCGGCCGACCACGCCCGGGCGACGATCCGTTCTTCGTTGAACTCAGCCACGACGTTACGCCCGACGTCTGTGGCCGGAAGTCGCAGGGTTGCTGCCGTATCCGTTGGCACGCCCGGCTTGACGTCCGCCGGCTCCTTGCCGTCGAACAGCAGGATGTCGCGCGGCAGGCCGAAATAGCCGCGCGGCCGTGACAAAATCAGGACTGCACCGGCCCCGGCATCGGGCGGCCCGAGCGGGCGCGCGGCACGCAGGTGCACCACGTCCGACGAGCGCGGAAAGGGCGAGCGGTAGATATGCGTCGTGGGCGCGCCGGGCGAGGTCAGCACGAATTCGAGCGACCAGGTCGGCTCAACCTGCGCCGGCCCCCAGCGGCCATCGGCGGCGGTCTTTGCGCTATGCACTGCACCGCCCTGGCGCTCGCCGCTCGCGGGATCGACGCGAAACACATCGACGGTGGCGCCCTCCACGGGACGATTGGTCGGCACGCCACCGGGCGTTCCCATCACCAGCCCGCTCAACTTGACGCTGCTCTCGGGCACGATCGCGATGCGCTCCGGCTCGCGCCCCGCGATGAACTTGTAGATCTCGCGGAAGGCACGTGGATGAAACGCGACCTCGCGATGATCGAGCGCGCCGAGCACGAGGTTGGTGGCGCCTTTCAGCTCCGGGCCTTCGGCGGTGACATTGGTGGGCACACCCGGCTTGCCGATGAAGCGGCCATCGGCCTGCGCATATTTGTCCATGCCGTCGCTGCGCAGGGTGAGGAAGGCCGTTCCCGGCGTCACCTCGCTCTCGCCCTCGTTCAGGCCGCGCAGAAAGGCGCCGCGCCCATTGAACTCGTTGCCAAGCGCATCGTCGGTAGCCCAGACACCGTGGTTAGGCGTGCCGCACAGCACGGCATGACTGACATCGCCGGCGCCGCCGTTCTTGATGACGTTACGGATAGAGTTGCCGCCGCGCGAGCTGCCGACCAGCGCGACGCGCGCAGCGCCGGTGCGGCGCTTCAATTCAGCGATCGCAGCGGCCAGCTCGCGGCGCTGATCTTCGGTCGAGGAGCGGCTGGGCTGTTCGACGCTGTCGACGTCCCGCGCATTGGGATCGGTGAAATTGATCGCCAGCATGCGATCGCGCGCAACGCCATTCGACTCCATCCGCCATAATGTCGTCATCCAGAGCGCGCCGTAGTCGCCGTTGCCGTGCACGAACAGGATCGGCGGCACCTCAGCGGCGGCTGGCGCTGCGGGCGCGGTCTGAGCCAATGCAGACGTCCGCAAGCTCGCAACCGCGAAAGGCAGCGCGCTGGCGCCCTGCAGGATTGTCCGTCGCGATAGTTTCATGTCGTTCCTCCCCCGGCAAACCACCTGGTTGCACTGCTTATAGCCGTCTAACCACTGGACAGCGAAGGACTTTCGCAGGCATCACTTGGTCAAGCAGGAATCGCCGAACCATTTCTCGCAAGCCATTTGGAAGGGGATATGACCGAGCAGCCGAAACGCCAGAAATTCGCCAATGACGGCATCACCGCACCCCTGCGGTATACCTTATTCCGGCGCATCTGGCTCGCCAGCCTGCTCTCCAATCTCGGACTCCTGATCCAGGGCGTGGGTGCAGCCTGGGCGATGACGCAGATGGCGGCGTCGGCCGACAAGGTCGCGCTGGTGCAGACCGCGCTGATGCTGCCGATCATGCTGATCTCGATGCCGGCTGGCGCCATCGCCGACATGTATGACCGCCGCATCGTCACCCTCATCTCGCTCTCGATCGCGCTGATCGGTGCATCCGCGCTCACGATACTGGCCGGGCTCAAGCTGATCACCCCCGAAACGCTGCTCGCCTTCTGCTTCATCGTCGGCAGCGGCAACGCACTGTTCGGCCCGGCCTGGCAGTCCTCGGTCAGCGAGCAGGTGCCGCCAGACTCGCTGCCATCGGCGGTGGCGCTGAACGGCATCAGCTACAACATCGCGCGCAGCTTCGGCCCCGCGATCGGCGGCGTCATCGTTGCTGCGGCTGGCGCGGTGGCGGCGTTTGCCTGCAACGCGATCCTCTATCTGCCGCTGCTGGTCGTGCTGCTGCTGTGGCGGCGCTCCACCGAACCGTCGCGCCTGCCGCGGGAAAAGCTCAACCGTGCCATGGTCTCCGGCGTGCGCTACATCACCAATTCGCCGCCGATCAAGATCGTGCTGTTGCGGACGCTGGTGATGGGCCTGATCGGCGGCGCCATCATGGCGCTCATGCCATTGGTCGCGCGCGACCTCCTGCATGGCGGCGCGCAGACCTACGGCATCATGCTCGGGGCGTTCGGCATGGGCGCCGTGGTCGGCGCGCTCAACATCCACGAATTGCGCAAGCGCATGAGCGGCGAATCGGCGATCCGCGCCTGCACGATCTCGATGGCGTTTGCGATGGGCGCCATCGCGATCAGCAGCGAGCCCGTGCTGACCGCGGCCGCTCTGGTGCTGGCGGGCGCGGTGTGGATGGCCGCGGTGGCGCTGTTCAATATCGGCGTGCAGCTCTCGGCGCCGCGCTGGGTCGCTGGCCGCTCGCTCGCCGCATTCCAGGCCTCGATCTCCGGCGGCATTGCGATCGGCGCCTGGGGCTGGGGCCATCTCACCGATCATGCCGGCGTCGAGATGGCGCTGCTCACCGCCGCCGGCCTGATGCTGCTCTCGCCGCTGCTGGGACTATGGCTGGCAATGCCGCGCGTCGGCGCGCGCAACGAGGACGCCGAGGTGCTCGCCGATCCCGAGGTGAGGCTGTCACTGACGGGGCGCAGCGGTCCCCTGGTGGTCGAGATCGAATATCGCGTGGCGCAGGAGAACGCGCGCGCCTTCCACAATGTGATGCAGGACGTGCAGCTCTCCAGGCAGCGCAACGGCGCCTATGGCTGGTCGATCGCGCGCGACATCGCCGATTCCGAGTTGTGGACCGAGCGCTACCACTGCCCGACCTGGCTCGATTATTTGCGCCAGCGCAACCGCTCGACCCAGTCCGAGCGCGCGCTGCATCAGCAGGCGATCGATTTCCACATCGGCCCCGACCCGGTGCGGATTCGTCGTATGCTCGAGCGCCCGTTCGGCTCGGTACGCTGGAAGGAAGAGACGCCGGACCGCAGCAGCGGCGAGGTGTTGCCGGTGGTTGCGACCGCGGCGGGGAGCAGCACTTAGTTTTTCACCGGAAGGACCACGATAATTACTGCCCGTGCTCGGTCAGCACCTTGTCGCAGGCCTTGCTAAGGCGGGTGCGGTTCTGTTTCAGGCAGGCGAGCACGGCCGAATCGCCGTTGTTCATCACGGAACGGCAGAAGCGCGAGACGTCACGGGCGCAGGCATCGTGGCCCGGCTGCTGCTGCGCTGACGCACCCGATGCGATCAGGGCCAATGGAAAAATCAAAAGAAATCTGCTCATCACAAAAATGCCTCATACCCGAAACGATAGGCGGGCGAAGCTAAAGCGGTGGTTCCCGCGCCGCAACGGCTTTTGTTGATGAGCTGAGCCGGCGAGATGCGAGTGGCCCCGGTCTGGACGCCGGGGCCTTCGCGAGGGAGCCCAGGCGCGCGATGATGGCATCATCACCACGCGCGCTTGTCTTAGTGCGCACCTTCCTGGACGTCGGCGACCTTGCGCGACGGCGCCTTGGCGAGGTCCTTGTCCATCACGGCACGGCAGCCGGGGCTGAGATCGGCGCGGTGCTTGAACATGCAGGCGGTGATGGCGGGGATGTTGGGGATTTCCGACGAGCACAGGCGGAAGGCGTCACCGGTGCACATCTGCTGCGCCTCGGCGGTGTAGGCAAAGCCTGTCGTCGAGGACAGGATCGACACGAAAGCGGCGAAACCCAGCGCCAGGCTGGCGTCGCGGATTTTGGACGAGAACGAGGTGGTCATTTGGGGCTCCCATTGGCGCCGCCGTCGGGCGGGGTGCGTTAACGGGAGCTACGATGATCCGGCAAAACCGTTTCCACTGTGATGACGGTCACGACCGGCCCGTCGACCGTGACATCGGTCACTTTGGCGCACCCCGCTGAAATTCCACCGCAACCGCTGTCGTGTTGGTGTCACGTTAACTGTTCCTTCGCATTATCGGCTCGGCGCGGGGAAAAACCGCTTGTTTGGTTGCGTATTTGGAAAGAGTAGCGATGCGTAATGCGTTGGGCCTGCTAGCGGCCAGTGTGATTGCGGCGGTCGTGATCGCCGGAGGTTGGTTCTTTTATTCCTCGCGCGCCGAACAGGCCGCTCCCCAGACAATGGCTGCCCGCGCGCCGGACTCTTTGCCGGCCTCGGCAAAGCTTGCGGCCAAGGACGACGTCGAGACCACGGCGGCGCTATCAGGCAGACCGGCCGCGGCGCCGAGCGCTCCGGCTGCGGCCGCACCAGCGCCGGCGCTGCCGGTTCAGCAGAAGTCGACCTGCGCCAATCCGAACGCGCTTGGCGTCGCCCGCGTGGTCGAGATCGATACCACCGGGGGACCGGGTTTCGGCTTCGAGCATTTCAAGCAGTTCGACTTCCTCACCGACAAGGAGGTCGTGCTGACCTTCGACGACGGTCCGTGGCCGAACAACACGCCCGCGGTGCTGAAGGCGCTCGCAGACGAATGCACCAAAGGCCTGTTCTTCGCGGTCGGCAAGCACGCCACCTATCATCCCGAGATCCTGCGCCAGGTGCTGGCCCAGGGCCACACGGTCGGCACCCACACCTGGTCGCACGTCAATCTCAACAGCAAGAAGATGACGGAACAACAGGCCAAGGACGAGGTGGAGAAGGGCTTCAGCGCGGTGAAGTTCGCGCTCGGGACCAACCCCGCGCCTTTCTTCCGCTTCCCCCAGCTTCAGCACAATCCGGCGATCGTGAGCTATTTCGGCACCCGCAACGTCGCCATGTTCTCGACCGATCTCGATTCGTTCGACTTCCGGAAAGAGAGCACGCCGGACAAGATCGTCAGCAACGTGATGACCAAGCTCGACAAGCTCGGCAAAGGCATCATCCTGATGCACGACTTCCAGAAGCACACCGCCGAAGCCCTGCCGACGCTGCTCGCACGCCTCAAGGCTGGCGGCTACAAGGTCGTGCAGATGAAGGCGAAGACGACGTTCCAGACGCTGCCGGAATATGACGAGGCGCTGCTGAAGGATTTGAAGGTGCCGACCTCGAGCGCACGTCCGATCTCGAGCGTGGTGCAGACGGTTTCGCAGTAACGCGACAAGCCAGTACGCTTCGACGGATCATGATGGCCGGGCTTCCCGGCCATTACCGTTTTTGGATTACCAATAGATCCCGTGGCGATGGAGCTCGCCGATGATGCGACCTTCGGTCCAGTAAGGCTTGCGCTTCGGCTTGTCGATCTTCGCCGTAGTCTTGGTCGAGACCGCTGGCGTCTGCGTCGTTGCGGACGTCGAACTTGTGGTCGTCGCCGGTGTCGTGGATACGGCCGCGGGCCGGTCGACATATTTCGGAGCTTCAGTGGGCTTGGAGGCCTGCGGCGCAGCGGTGGTCGTGGTCTGCTGCGCGACCGGATCATCCGCGGAAGCAATCGTCAAGCTACGCGAACCGGCGGCCTGAGCAGACGCAGAGGCCAGAACCATGGCGGCAACCAGAATGATCTTGCGCATGTGCGTGTCTCCCGTTTGCGAACGCCACGGCAAGCTAGGACAAGTCGGCCTGGCGTTACGTGACCTTGGTCACGCAAGCGGACGGCGTTGCATTATTGGCCGGAGTCTTGTCCAGGCGCCCCGGCCCTGATCTAGTCTGCGCTGAACGGAACCGACGCGCGTCCACGCACCGACCAGACGGTGAACTGATTGCTCCCGAGCCCTCCAAGCTCGCCATCGACCGACAACCTCGGGCCGGTTTCCAGCGTCACGCCGACGCCGGTGGTGACGCGCGCCGACCAGCCCTGCAAGAACTGGGTCGCCTGCAGCAGCGGCCCGACCGGAAGCGTTGCGTCGTCGCGGTTGAAATAATAGTCGGCGTAGAGGCCGACATAAGGCATGAGCTTGACCGTGGTCGTCCATAGCCACGGGTACATGATTTTTGCGCCGGCGCTCGCGCGGCCTTCCGAGAAGGTTCGTGAGCTCTCCGCGATGCCAAAGTTGTCCGTGTAGGAGTCTTCGCGCTCCCACAAGGCATAGACCTTGAGTGAGGGCTCAATCTCGAAGCCGTAATGCGTCTTGTAGACGCCGATCAGCGACGCCGTCGCGAGCCAGCGTTGCCCCGGGAACGTCGCGAATGCCGTTCCGGCGGTGCCATTGTAGCTAATTCCCGAGCGCGCCAGGCTGGCGTCGAATCGCATGCCCGGCAGGAAGCGCCAGCCGAAATATCCGCCGGCCGTCCACCCGTCACCCTTTAAACGACCGTCGAGCAGCTGCGAGGTGTAGTCGAAGCTCTCATAGCCGCCGAATGCGCCGATCAGAATATCGGTCGTGAGGCGATGCGATATTCCGAACAGCGCATTGATCTGTCCACCGCGGATATCGCCGGTCTGCTGGCTGGTATTCCAGTCGCTGCCGCGTATGTCGGCCCAGGCCAGCCACAAAGGTGGTGCGAGCACGACCGGCGGCATCCCCTTGGTCGGCGGGGGTTGGAGCTCGCAGCCGAACTTGAAGCGCAGGCCGCCGCCGCTCGCCTTGACCGGCATCTGCGGGCCCGCGCAGTCGGTAAAGCCATCCGCAATCGCCTCATCGACTGCGCCGGAGACCGCGGCGCCCGAAGCGTGGGCCTCGATCTTGGTGACCGTGAGCTGCAAATCGCGCAGGTGCCCGCTGTCCGCCGGCACGCTGATGGTGATGGAGGCATTCGCGGTGTTGCCTGTTCCGCCGTTCGTGGACGTGACGGGGTCCGTGACGTTGGTCAGCGATCCGACGGTCGTTCCCGTCACGTTGACCGAAAACGTGCAGGACGCAGCGGGCGAGAGCGTCGCACCCGTGAGGCTGACGCTGCCGCCACCTGCGGTCGCCGTGATGGAGCCGCCGCCGCACGAGCCGGTCAGGCCGTTGGGGCTCGCAACCAGGAGCCCGGCCGGGAATCTGTCGGTGAGCGCGACGCCGGTGAGCGCGGAGCTCGGGTTGGGATTGACGACCGTGAACGTCAGCGAGGTTACGCCGCCCGCCGCAATCGACGCGGCGCCGAATGCTTTTTGGACTCTCGGAGAGAGCGACGTATTGACCGTGAGCGTCGCGCTGGCGCTGTCTCCGCTCCCTCCGTTGGTCGAACTGATCGGTGAGCTGGCGTTGACCTTGATGCCGGCGGTCGTGCCGGTCACGTTGATCGAGATCGTGCAGGACGAGGCGCTCGCGAGGGTGGCGCCCGAGAGGTTGACGCTGCCGCCGCCGGCAGGCGCGGTGAGGGTGCCGCCGCAGGTGCTGGACAGGCCGGTGGGGGTCGCAACCAGGAGCCCGGCGGGAAACGCGTCGGTGAATGTGATCCCCGTGAGCACCGTCGAAGCATTGGGATTGGTGATCGTGAAGGTGAGCAACGACGTACCGCCAACTGCAATCGATGCAGGCGCGAAGCTCTTGGAAAGCCCAGGAGGAGCCAGTTCGGTCACCTGAAGCGACGAACTGGCGGTGTTGCCAGTCCCTCCATTGCTCGAGGTGACGTTCGAGGTTGTGTTGACCTTGGTGCCGATGGTGGTGCCGGTTACGGTAACCGAGAAGGTGCAGGCCCCGCCTCCCGTAATATTTGCGCCCGCGAGCGCGATGCTCGTGCCTGTGGTCGTAAGCGTCCCGCCGCATTGAGCGATGCTGGCAGCCGGAACAGTCAGCCCGGCCGGAAGAGCATCGGTGAAGGCTACCCCGGACAGCACCAGCACAGGGTTGGGGTTGATGATCGTGAAGGTGAGCACCGATGTGCCGCCAAGCGGAATCAGTGACGGCGCGAAGCTCTTGTTGATCGCAGGCGGAAACGTGCTCACGCCCACCGCGAGCGTCGCGCTGGCGTTGTCTCCGGTTCCTCCGTTGGTTGAGTTGACCGGTGATGTGCTGTTGACCTTGATTCCGGTGGTCGTGCCGGTCACGTTGAGCGAGATCGTGCAGGACGAGGCGGCCGCGAGGGTGGCGCCCGAGAGGTTGACGCTGCCGCCGCCGGCAGGCGCGGTGAGGGTGCCGCCGCAGGAGTTGGTCAGGCCGCTGGGGGTTGCAACCAGGAGCCCGGCGGGAAACGCGTCGGTGAACGCAACGCCTGTGAGCGCCGTCGAAGCATTGGGATTCGTGATCGTGAAGGTGAGCGACGATGTGCCGTTGAGGGCAATCGATGCCGGCGCAAAGCTCTTGGAAAGTCCAGGAGGAGCCAGTGCGGTCACCTCGATCGACGCGCTGGCGGTGTTGCCGGTCCCTCCATTGGTCGATGTGACCGCCGAGGAGTTGTTGACCTTGGTGCCCGTGGTGGTACCGGTCACGGTGACCGAGAAGCTGCAGACCCCGCCTCCTGCAATGCTTGCGCCCGCGAGCGCGATGCTCGTCGCGGTCGTCGTTAGCGTGCCGCCGCATTGAGCGATGCTGGTCGCCGGAACAGTAAGCCCGGCCGGCAGAGTGTCGCTGAACGCGACGCCCGTGAGTGCTGCCGAAGCATTTGGATTGGTGATCGTGAAGGTGAGCGCCGATGTGCCGCCGAGTGGAATAGATGAGGGCGCGAAGCTCTTGGCGATTGCGGGGGGCGAAGGGGTCGGCGCCGCGTCAACAGTCAGGTGCGCCGTTGCATCGTTGCCGGGCCCCTGGTCCGAGGAGACCTTGACCGAGTTGTTCTTCTGGCCAGTGGACGTGGCCGTCACGTTGACGGCGACGGTGCACGTCTGGTTCGACGCCAAAGAGACGTTCGCCAAGCTGATGCTGGCGGCACCGGCCGCGGCCGTCACATTGGAGACATTGCAGGAGGCGTCGGCGCCGGTGACGGTCAGGCCGGGGGGTGTGGCGACAACAAGTCCACCGGGCAGAGCATCTGTGAAATTTACGCCGGTATTTCCAAGAGTGGCGCCAGTGACGGTGAACGTCAGCGTCGTGCTGCTGCCAACCGAGATCGCCGACGCCCCGAACGACTTGGCGATCGTCGGCGTATTCTGCCCGCGCACCACCTGCGCAGCCCCCGGGCTGACGAACGCGATCAGCACGCCCATGACTGCCGCCCAAACCGTAGCGCGGTAGCGATATCCCTGCACTTCGGTCGCAGCAGAGTCCACGTGAGGCGACTTCGAAAACCAACGGATTGCAAGCGTCGCGACGAAAGATTGCGCAAAGGGACACAACCCGCACTTCATCGCCGCCCCCAAGGACAGTTGTCACACCCGGCAAAGGCAACAACGAAAGGTCGCGACGTGTCAGTTGGTTCGGCCGTCTGAATGTTTCAATTCCGCGCGGACCAGCGTGAATGTGCGAAGGCGCGCCAAATTCGAAGCTCAGATTGCAATCTATAGACATCACAATCCCAGGAAGAGCGGCCACAAATGCGGCGAACGACAAGGGCGGTGCAAGTTTCACGATGACTGTTGCCGCCGCGCGACGCAGCGGACAGCAACGCTGACCGAATCTGGGGCTGGTCTAGACGTGTCTGGGTTGAGCAGCCTGAGACATAGGTGACGGTACGTACCGGACACATGGGTTACACTTTCCGCTTTTGTTCTGCGGGAGGT
>NZ_JBANBA010000107.1:0-32553 GCF_059803475.1 Bradyrhizobium sp. UFLA05-89
ACCTAATAACTGTCGGGTGGACGCAACGCGAACGATTGCTAAATGGTCTCCGGGGAGTGGATCTACTTTCGCGGGAAATGCTTCAGCGCCGTCTTTCGCGCGAAGGCGTTAAGGCGCGTGTCCCCGGTGTACAAACAGATGAAAGGCCTTGGTAGTGACCAACTCTATCGGTTGCAATTACTGGTACAGGTTCTTTGGGGTGCTGATGGCGCTACAACTTGGTTCACCGTTAGCCGAAGCTCAAATCGGTTCGACATCGACCTTGATGCTTCAAGGGCCCTCTGAACAATCGGCGCAGCCAGTTATCCGCGATGGACTCGGGAGGCCCTGCCTGGATGTTGAAGCTGCATCACGGAGCCACGTGGTGAATCCCAACCTGCTAGATCACGTTGTTAGTATTAAGAACAACTGTCCGCGCAAGATTAGCGTCAAAGTGTGCTACTTCGGGTCGGAAAACTGTAATGCGTTTGATGTTCTCGGTTACAAGAGAGTTGATACTGTTCTCGGGACCATGACGGGAATCAAGACGTTCAGATACACGATTTTCCAGAAGTAGCGCTTGAATTGAGATCTACACTTGATTCCCATCTTTTCATATGAAACGCGAACTGCACGTCACGTCGAGGCCTTCCGGGAAAGCGCAAGGCTGGCTGGTGCCGAGCTAACAATTCTTTCAACCCCCCCGGGTCCGGACAATAGCGGGTTTGCGCAGTTCGAGCGGAATTACTTCCATCGATCCGTAAATTCACGCGCGTTCGAAATTGCCTGCTTTGCTCGCTATTTCGCAATAGGCGAGTTTTTGAAGCGATCGCCCGTCGAGTCGTTCTTCCTCTCGGACACCGATATTCTAATACAACCGCGATACCCTCAGATAGAATTGCTTGTCGGAGACGCGGACGTGGTCTTGAGTGCTCCAACGACAGCTTTTCGAGGACCGGGGACGTACTTTGAAATGTCTCCACACTTTTCGTTTTGGCGAAAATCGTCCCTTACATCCTTCCTAGACTATGTTGTTCAAACCTACAGTTCGACAGAAGGTAGGAATTCCTTGAATAGGGTGGCTGAGGCAAATCTTCTGATCTCGCCACGCGCCAGTGTATCAGACATGACCCTTCTCGCGATGTGGGCGAACGACACAAAGCCAAAGCTTGTCAATGGTACCAGCGTCGTACAGAGAACCACCATCGATCATAATATCGCAATGTCATCTCATCAGGTGTCCAATCAATTTCAGATGCGGTGGGGAGCCAAACGCTTGGTACCCTGCAATGATGGCTTTTGCTTCGCTGATCATGACGGGCAGTTAGTCTATCCGTACGCGATCCACTTCCAAGGCAAGTACAAGATGATCATGGCAGACACGTTGAAGAAAAAGATTGTTCTGCCGTTTGTTATGACCCAGGCGATTAGTCTTTTCCGGAATACAAGAGCCAGGATGTCGGCGAGAGCGAAGCAAGTAGCCTCTCCTTCAACGCAGCCGAAGTGACGACAGGAGAGAGAGATGATTCACTGCTCAGTTATTGTTCCCGTTTTCAACAGCGCCACTACGCTCGCGGCCTGCCTAGCGTCACTAAGGGCCCAATCGCTCGAGGAGATGGAGATTTTGGTTGTCGACGACGGCTCCAGTGATAATTCCCTCGAGGTAGCAAGTCAGTGTGCCCAGGTCGATCCGAGGATAAAGATCTTCAGGATGGAGAAAAACAGCGGAAAATCCGTGGTGATGAACTTTGCTCAGGAGCGAGTTACTGGCGCGTGGATAGCCATTCTTGACGCCGATGATACCTACGAACCGTCTCGCCTCGAAACGCTGATCGCGTTGGGAGAGCATAACGGCGTGCAAATGGTTGCGGACAATCAGACTAAGATTGATCCCTTTACGGGTGAAGGGCTAGGCCTCGTCTATAAGGACGGCCGAATGAACAGGTTGATTGGACTGCACGAATACGTTGGGAGTATCGGTTGGAAGCACGATTTTGGGACGTTAAAGCCGGTGATCAGGTCGGACTTCGTCCGCTCGAACAATTTGAAGTACAACACCGCGTCGCGGTTTTCTCAAGACTTCTACTTTCTTCTTGAATTCTTCCTCTGTGGAGGGAGAGCTTTCGTTTCTGACAAGCCGCTGTATCGTTACACTGCCCCGTTCAGCGCCTCTAACATGAAGTGGACGAATACCGGCGCAGGGCGCTGGCGTCACAATTTTTCAATCGCGCTGCAGGTGAATGAGACTTACCTCGAACAAGAGCGTGTCCAGGCTGACCCTTATGTGCGCGAAATGTTGCTTCGTAAGAGCAGGGTGCTTGCAAATAATCTAAAGTGGGCGGGATTCAAGACGGCACTAGTGGAACGCGGGAAATTCAGAGCCTTGAAGTATCTGCTCCAGCGTGTGGAACTTTGGCCGATTGTGTTGAGACGCGTGCTTTTCGGTACTTTCTAGGGGTGTGGAGTTGTCGCTCGCGACCGTTCAGGGCAAGCCGTTGCTTGGTTCGACTCGACTATTGGGGAGCGTTCTCCTACTGGGGGGGCGAGCGTCAGTCTATCTCTCAGGATTTCTGTACAACCTTGTCTTTTCATACCTCCTCACACCAGCCGACTTCGGCAGTTTCTCTGCGTTAATGGCAACTGGCGAGTTGCTACTAGCTCCGATAACGTTGGGTTGTGGACTATTGATATACCGCAACGCTCGCACCACGGCAAAATTACCGCTCGTTGAAATTCTGTCGACGCTTTTCATCGGATCGACGCTCGCCGGCGCCGCATTGGTCTTGGCAAAGCTTTCGTTCCCCTGGATGAACGAAGAGCACCTACTTTTTCCGTTCTTTATCGCACTTCCCTTAGCTGCGACGCAGTTGATAATCAGCAGTTTTCGTGGTCTGGGCTACGTTTCTCTCTTCACAGTAGATCCAGCGATACGATACGCAACTTATGTAGCGTCTGCCGTCATTGCTGCGAGACTCATTTCTCCGGGCCTTGCCACCCTTGTGGGGGCAGTGTCGTTATCGAACGTCGCAATTTTTTTTGGCTACGTTTGTCTCGGTCTAGTACGCGAAAGATGTTCGACCATCTTGAATTGGAATATTCGTGAACAGGCTAGCCTTTTAGCCTCGACCTTGCTGAGCTTCGCCGTGCGCAAGAGTGACATTCTCATTCTCTCATCCGGCTTCGCTCCCGCAGCTCTCGGCAGCATGAAGATTGCGCTTCTGCTATCAGAGGCGCCGTTGCAGTTTGTTCAAGCTGTATTCTTCAAGTATTCGCATCTATTTGAATTCAACGAGACTGAAGGCACATCATCTGGGAGTAGACGGAAGCTTGCAAAAGGGTTCGTGGCGCTGGCGTGCGGGCTCAGCGTTGCGGCGCTCGGAGCGGCTGCTGTGCTGCAGGTCTTTTTCTCGGGAAAGTATACTTTTTTGTACGCGATGCTCCCTCTACTCGCCTATTACGTTCTGAGGATCGGAAGCTTGCCACTTGACCAAGCATTAGTCATGAGTGGCAAAGGAACTCTATTAACGAGGATCTACTTTGTTTCAGCCTTGGTCAAGGTTGGCTCGCTTTCTGCCGCGGTGAACCTTGTCGGAGAAAGTGCAATCTACTTATATCCGATCTTCGGGCTTCTCGAAATGATCATTGTCGAAGGGTTTGTGCGGCTGTCGATCAAGAGATCTTACGCTCTTTGGCTCTTCGGATAATTACAGTAGCCCGAATAATGACACATAATCATACATTGGAGCACAGACGCGCCTCACCGTTCTCGGCCTCAGTGCTGACGGTTAGCTTGTCGAGCGTGCCATTGGTTTTGATCTTTGGGGTAGGCCCGTTCACCTACTATGGCCTATTCGCGCTCTATCTGCTCTCTCTTGCTGTTTGGCTCTTCCGAGGCGATGTGCTTGAGGACGCGCTAGCTCTCTCAACAATGTTCGTAACGTTTTACGTGCTCTTGCCTGAACCTATGTTGTCTGATGCACACTACTATTTTTGGAATGCCCCATCTGATTTCAACAATCCAAACACAAGGGTAGTGTGGATCTGCGCCGCTTTTTTAGGAAGTGCAAGCGCGGCAACGCTCTGGAGGCAGCAAGAGCATCAGCGATATGTGCCTCCGCCCATGGCGACAATTCATTTGCCTTTTGCCCTGCTTATAGCTGGCAGCCTGCTGCTTTTCGCAGCAGCATTTCCAGCGTTGTTGCTACAAACGAGATCGGAAATAAGCGTCGCCGTAGGACAAGAGGACCGTTCGGCACTGAGGCAGTTGCTGCTCGTCACTGCGCCGCGCGGCTTGGCAGCAGGATATCTGTTGGCTCTCGCGATATCCGCGGGTGGTGCATTGAAGTATCGGCGGACATTGCCGCTGGCAGAAGCATTGCTGGCGCTTCCGGCGCTGATCTTCTTCAACCCTCTCGCGATTTCTCGACAAATGCTTCTGACGGCTGGCCTTTCCGTTGCATTCGTCCTGTCGCGTTTCAGGATGTTGAACCGGAAATGGATTTTAGTCTGCTTACCTTTGGCTTCCTTGGTTGTCGCCCCGGCTATCTCGAATATCACTAGATATGAAGCGCGGAACGATAGTTTTCCTTTCGCCCCCGATTTTGACGTTCATCAAAATATCGCCCTAGCGATGGAACTGGTCGATTTGGAAGGATTTCGATTCGGACAACACCTATTAGCCTCGATTTCATCCGTCCTCCCGTCAGAGCTAAAGCTGTTCAAAACTGAGCATCTTCTAGCATCCGAAAGGCTGAAGGCTCTCTACAGTCAGACAAATATTTCGATGCCTATCTTCGTCGAGTTTTTTGTGGATTTTAGCTGGTTAGGGGTAGTTGGCATGACCTTTGCCATGTTCTGGGGGGTGCGGAGAATTCAGCAGAGCGTCTATCATGGTTCAGCCGGGACTTGGCTTTTAGGTGTTTACGCTCTGTTGTCAGGGAACTGGTTCGCGCTCAATCGAGGCCCATTTCTTGGTAACAGCCCGGTTCTGATTTTCTTTCTTCTAGGATGGACGGTATGTTGGTTCGGCATTAGTAGAAGTTTAGTTGCGCAACCATCGAACAATCGTCCAAAACCGGGCATGCGGTCCGTCCGCCAGACAAGCCGTGGCGCGTCATCAGGGACTCAGCCAGGCTTGGTTGATGAAGTTTGAGTTGACGTCAGCTCCGTTAGCCCAAAGCGGGCGCGCTCGATTGTCGAGATAGAAGCTGTGGGGCACTCGCCAGATGAAGTGCATTGAGCAACACAAGAGTCGCTTACGAACAAACCTGGTCGGAGCTTGCCCTGGCGTCCACATAACAGTTTCTCGGCTGCCAACGCATTGATGATTTTGGGGACGTTTCGCTGGCGGCCCCCGTTTCTACTTGGCTACCCACTCAGCTCATCAAAGAATCCAACATAGCGAGCTGCGACCGCATCTGGTTCGGTAGCGTCAGCGAATCTCCACGAACGGTCAGAACGGAAGCCGCCAAGATACGTCTTGAGCAGATCCCAGGGGAGCTCCTCAGAAGCGGGGTCTACAAGGCACGCGTAGTCGCCAAACAACTCGCGATGCACGGCAATGTCAGAGAGCAAAAGGGGGCGCCTCAGTTTTGCCGCTTCTGCTGCCGCCATGTTGAATCCTTCAAAGAGCGAAAGCGAAATGAAGAACTCGGCGCCAGCAACAAGCTGAAGAACCATCTTTTTGGGGATGAAGCCAGTCTGTACAACGGACTCGTCTGGCAAGTTACACCGTTGCAGTAAATCTGCGATTGCCAGATGGCGGCCCGTCAATACGAGCTTCAGGTTCGGGACGTGATCTCTAATTTGGCGGAAAAACGAAAAGACCTTCTCTATGTTTTTATGCGGATAGAAATGAAAGTTGGCGATAGCATAAGGTGATGAACCGATTGCACTGATAATGGGTAGATCTACGGGACACGTATCAACGGTAACTGGGTTCAATATGACGGTGTGTCTTCTCGGCTCTCCAAAGTACCGAATGAAATCCGCTTTTGTCGCTTCGCTGATGAACACCACACCTGCTGCCTGGCTGCGCGCGATTCGATGAGAAGCTTCGAGCAAAAGTCGTTTGGCCCTGGAATGGAATTGGGGGTACGACCTGTATTGTAGATCGTGCACGAGGACTACGTTGCGTGTTGAAGATCTGGGCAGCGGGACGGTGAAATAGTTTGGAAAGAAGAGAACGACATCCTCTCGAAAGTGCCTTAACTCCAAGGTAATCTCTTCCGAAAACCTCCGAAGCGTTCTCGCCGTTGAATGGTCCATGGATGGGAATACCTCTTTGAAATGAGGCAGGCTCCTCTTGAATGCGTCCGAGAGGTTGTGGGCTACATCGGCCACGCCGCCCGGGTTGGCGACGTAGGCGTAGTTGTGAGACATGATAAGAGGTCTAGGCATCAGGACACCAAGGATTATCCCTAGCTCAGGCGGTGAAGAAGTTCGACCGTCTGTTCTCCCAAAAAGCCTTCTTGGTAAATCCCAACATTAAAGGTGAGAGCCACTCTCATTTGACGATAATGCTGGATAACTTGGGATAGGTATTCAGCTCTGTACAAAGGCGGTCCCATCTCGCCCGGTCCCCCATAGCCCCATTTTCCAAAGTTATCGATGGGTGCCACGACATGAGCCTGGCACGTCAGCCCACTCAGGTATGTATCCGATAGCGGGAAGGTCTTTGGTAGGCCGAGCTTTTTTGCGAGCGGCCCATCGACGCTGAAGCCGTCCGCTTCTCCCGACAAAAGGTCCTGGTGCTCAGTCAATGCATACGGATGATCAGTGAGGAAGCATCCATCGTTGAAGGACAGCACTCTCTTCGGATTGCCGGCCCTGAGGGCGCCGGACCACAATGACCAATCGCGTTTCGAATTGGGGAAGTCCTTCCAGTTGTAGCAGCCATCGATCCACCAGCCGTTGCAAGTTGTTCCGTACCGTTCCGAGTACTCTCGCAAGAATTCGGTATAGCGATGTTGGAATGTATCCTGATTGGCCGGGTCCCATCCGAATGCGGCGTGTAAGGCGGTGACCGCTTTGATTTCTCCAGGTGCATAGGCGATGAGCGAAATGCCTCGCGCGTGAAGCGCCTTTGCTAGTTCGAAAACCAGATCCCGACTGGGTGTGCGTCCGGGGCCTGCGATCGAATCCAGGTAGCGATTAGGACTTGCATAAAAGCCCTTGTTCTGGCCGATTGTGAAGATCACCCATGAAACGCCTGTACCAGAAATTTGGCCGATCAGGCGATCAAGATCGAAGTGGTCAATCGCATCGTTCAGATCCGACCGGTACTTGCCTGATCTTGCTGCCGGTCCAGGGGCGATCCAGTGAAGCATTATTCCCCAACGTCCCACCATCCACTCAGCTCGCCGGGAAGTCGGGTTCGCCTGAAGAGGTAACGAGGCTAGAGAACCGGGCAGTGATAGCAACCCACCCGTGAACACGCGTCTATTAATCATTCACATTCAACGATTGTAGTCTTGCCCGAGCATCGCTCGCATTCCGCTATCAGTACGCTGTTGGTTTGGCGAAAGTGACCAGCACGGTGCGCACCAAGATTGCAACGTCCAACCCTAAGCTCCAGTTATTGATGTACCACAGATCACACTCCACGCGCTTTTGCATCAGCTCGAGCGCGCGGGTCTCGCCGCGGTAACCGTTAACTTGGGCCCAGCCGGTGATACCGGGTTTGACGTGGTGGCGGAAGGCGTAGTTGCCGATGATCTGCTCATATTCGCTGTTGTGCGCGGCGGCGTGCGGGCGGGGGCCGACCAGCGACATGTCGCCCTTGAGCACGTTGAAGAGCTGCGGCAGCTCGTCGATCGAGGTCTTGCGCAGCCATTTGCCGATGCTCGTCACGCGGGGGTCGTTCTTCTGCGCCTGCACGATGGTCGGGCCGTCCTCGAGCACGCGCATGGTGCGGAATTTGAAGATCTTGAAGCCGCGCCCGTTGAAACCGTTGCGGGTCTGGCGGAAGAACACCGGCCCCGGCGAGGTCGCCTTGATCAGGATTGCCGTCACCAGCATCGCGGGGGCAAAGACGATCAGCGCCAGGCTTGCGCCCACGAGGTCGAGCGCGCGCTTGAGCGCCCGTTCCTTCCAGGAGAGTGGTGCGCGGCGCAATTCCGCGGTCCATGTATTGCCGGTGTTCACCAGCGGATGGCGCAAGAAACGTGCAGCATGGGCATCGGGCAACAGATGCACGGGCACGGGCAGGATTTTCAGCGCGTCCAAAATGCTGTCGATCGCGTGCTGCCGGCTCCAGCTCATCAGGAGGAAGATGTGCTCGATCCGATTCTCCCTCGCATAGGCGATCAGCTCGTCAAGGCGCGGGCCGATGGAGGAGAGCAGGAGGGGCGAGGCGAGCTCCTTGGAGCGGATCTCCATGATCCGCAGCAGCCGATAGCCATGCTGCGCAAGATCCATCATCGCGTTGGACGAGGCCGGCAGCCCGAATTCGGCGATCAGAAGCGCGCGGCTGTTGGCGAATGCGCCGGTGCGCAAGGCATGCGCCGTCCAGCGCGCGGCGAGCGCCTTCCAGATCAGCAGCACGGCAAGGCCGGCCAGATAGAACGAGATCGTGGTGCCGCGGGAAAAGTTTTCGCTCACCTTCATGGTGAAGGCGATCGCCAGCAGGGCGCCGAACAGCCCCGTCCACGTCGTCAGCGTCACGCGGAAGGTGCGCGGCAGGTTGGTGATGGTCTTCAGGCGATAGCCGTGCTGGACCGTGATCAGGAGCGCGAAATTGATCGCCACCAGCAGGCTGGCCGCGGCATAGACATCCGCCTTGCCGAGCAACGTTTGCGTAAAGAGGTGATAGGCCGCCGCGCAGCCAATGCCGCTGATCACAACCAGAGCGGCATCGACGCACATCACAAGGCGCTCGACAACCATAGGTCGCAGCCAGCTCGGCGCCAAGCTTTGGGATGTTGTCCGATCATACTCCAGAACGTGAATTTCCGCAGCAGAATCAGGAGCTGACGTCGGCCGAGCCGATAGAATTGTCATCGCTCTAAAGCTCACTTACGATAAATGTCCTATCCCGACGCGCCGTGCTATCGGGCAAAACCGCAATCCAAACAAGGCGAAGGAAAAAGTAACCTTACCCCAGCAGTTCTATTGTACCGCATCCTCTGTCCCGACCGATATGTCAAATTTCGCAAATCCCTAGGAAGCTCTCAGTGTCTCAGACCCGGCCCCGGCGCCGATCCAAGCGGAGGACCAGTCCGTACGCTGCCATCGGCCTTGCCGCCGCCGCGCTTTTGGGAACGGCGCTCCTGGTCCTGCGCCCCGATTCCGTGCCGAGACAGGCCTCGAGGGTCCCCGCGGCCAAGGTCGCGCTGCTTCTGGATGGAGCATATGGAGCCCGGTTTGCCGGCGAAATGGCCGCCCTCAAGCAGGGATTTTTTGCTTCCGACATATCTCTGGCGGTCCGCCCCGATGGTCCCGACTTCATCGCGACCATTGCACGCCAACATGCCATCGGCGTGACGAGCGGTCAGACGTTCCTGCTGGCGGCCTGGCGCGGCGTGCCTGTGACCGCCTTTGCTGCGAGTTTCCTCGATACCTCGGTTGCGATATTCGCGCTCGAAAGTTCGGGGGTGCGGCGCCCTGCCGACCTGATCGGCAAGCGCCTCGGTTACCGCAGGGGCAGCGAGGGCGACGTGATCTTCGACGCCATGATGGCGCAGCTCGGACTGCCGCGCAGTCAGATTACTAAAGTGGCCGATCGCGACAGCCTCGAGGCGCTC
Organism: Bradyrhizobium sp. UFLA05-89; assembly: GCF_059803475.1. NCBI lineage: Bacteria > Pseudomonadati > Pseudomonadota > Alphaproteobacteria > Hyphomicrobiales > Nitrobacteraceae > Bradyrhizobium > Bradyrhizobium sp. UFLA05-89. The sequence goes on from NZ_JBANBA010000107.1 coordinate 9,723, forward strand.
CGCGCCGGCGAGGTCGACGCTATCATCGCCTCGATCGATGACCAGCCAGATCCGACCAGCCCCGGCTACGTCCGGTTGAATGTCATCAAGCCGCAGGAGTACGGCATCCATGTCCCTGGCCTGGTCTACTTCGCCAGCAATGATCTCATGCATGATCAGCCGTCCGTCATCGCCGACGTGCTCCAGGGCCTCATCCGAGGCTGGCAGTTCGTCTATACAGATTATGCACGGAGCGTGCCGGTTCTGGCCGGCTTTGATCCGGAGAAGCTGAAGCCTGATCGGTGGAAATTCGAGCTGCAGCAGCAGCGAAACCTAGTCCTGCCGACCGGGGGACGTATCGCCGACTATGATGAGAGCCGATGGAAGACCCTCCGGGACATCCTTCTCTTTGCAAAACTCGGGGAAGAAGAGGTGCCGCTTGCCCAATCGGTGAACTACCAATTCCTTCGGGATGTGTACCGCCGTTCACCCGATCTTGCCGCCCCCGGCGCCTGGACGGGGGAGAACTAGGGCCAAGAAGCCACAGTTGTGCGCCATATCGCCCCAATCACCGATCTGAGAGGCGGGACCCCGTTGCGTTCATCCTGCTAGGGTTGGTAATCTTTGGTCGCCGTTTGAGGCTGATTTCCGGATTTTCGGATATCCAGGCCGCTGCAGCGGGTCCTTCTTAGGGGGGCTGTGGCGGATTGGGTCCGTTGGGGCAAAGGAGCTTTTGGGGATGTTCAAGACGTTTGCGCGCGCAAGTCTTTTTGCCGTGGCCACCTCTTTCTTTGCAGTGAGTGGTGCACATGCAGCGATGCAGATGCCCGCCACGGCGGCTGTGCTGACGGGTGAGAACCAGGTCACGCCGGTTACGTTCTGGGCCCAGCCCTATCCCTACCGCTATGTGCCTGCGCGTCGCTGCCCGCTGGTGCGTGTTGAGACGCCGTACGGCTGGTACATGGATCGCGTCTGTGCGCCGGTAGGCCCCGTCCTGCGTCGGGCTTACTGATCGGCCCAGTCTGACCAGACAGATTCACCTAAGAAGCAGTCGTGCGGTCCGTACGGCTGCTTTGTCTATTTCCGAGCCGATAGTCTGCCGTCGGATTGTGCAACGGGCCTGTTCACCAAAAATGCCGTTTGGCGGTAACATGGGCTACCGCCCCGTAAAGATTGTGTTAACAAGCTGAGTGCGCTGCACTGCAGCGCGTCTTGGAATGGAAATGGGGGCTGTGCTGTGGGTTCTTTCATAGAGGGCCCAGGCGAGGTGTTTTATGACAGGGGCATCAACCTACAATCTTTCCGGAAAGCGCGTCTTTGTGGCTGGCCATCGCGGTATGGTTGGTTCAGCCGCCGTGCGCCGCCTTGCGTCTGAGAATTGCATAGTTCTTACGGCCGATCGCCGCGAACTTGATTTGACGAAGGAGGAGCCCACGCTTCGATGGTTTGAGGCCAACCGACCCGACGCGGTGATTCACGCGGCTGCAAAGGTCGGAGGTATCGCCGCCAACAACAATTTCCCGGTCGATTTTCTCTGCGACAACCTTGCGCTTGAGCTGAACGTCATTCGCGCAAGTCACGCCGTCGGCGTCCGGCGTCTGCTGTTTTTGGGTTCGTCCTGCATCTATCCAAAGCACGCCAAGCAACCGATCAGTGAAGATGAATTGCTCACCGGGCCCCTTGAACCCACAAATGAGTGGTATGCGATCGCGAAGATCGCTGGGCTAAAGATGTGTCAAGCCTATCGTCGCCAATACGGGGATGACTTCATCTCGGCGATGCCCACTAATCTCTATGGTCCTGGCGATAACTACCATCCGGATCATAGCCACGTGCCGGCGGCGCTAATTCGGCGCTTCCACGAAGCAAAGTTGGCGAACGCGGCAACGGTGACGGTATGGGGCACGGGAACGCCGCTTCGCGAATTTCTCAACGTCGATGATTTCGCTGACGCCTGCGTCTTCCTGTTGAAACAGTATTCCAGCGACACGCCCATCAACATCGGCAGTGGCGATGAGTTGTCGATCGCCGATTTTGCTGCAACGGTTGCAGACGTCGTCGGCTACCAAGGCAAGCTCGTTTTCGACACGTCCAAACCCGATGGCACGCCACGCAAGTTGCTCGATAGTTCAAGGATTCGCGCGCTTGGTTGGCGACCGAACATCGCTCTGCGATCCGGTCTCGCTGCCGCTTACGCAGATTTCCTAAAAGGACATGGCCGTCATTTGGCGGTTAGCGCAGTCAGCTAAGCGAAATCGGTTGGACTTCAAAGTTTTTCAAACCCTGAACTTTAAATTGGATTGCGCTTTATGCGTGTTCTTTTGGTCGGCATCAACTATGCCCCCGATCTGATCGGAGTGGCAAAATACAATGCTGAGCTCTGCGAAAGCCTTGCCGCCGAAGGCCATGAAGTCAGAGTGATTACGGCGCCTCCTTATTACCCTGCCTGGAAGATTCCGACGGGTTTCAAGAGTTCTTACTTCAGATCGAGGTCGATCGGAGGCGTCCGCGTGAGGCGTACGCCGATTTATGTGCCCGAGCATCCATCGGGCGCGAAGCGGCTGATCCATCATGCCTCGTTCGCGCTCTCCAGTGCAGCGCCAGTGCTTATCGATGCGCTCTCCTGGCGACCGGATGTCATGATCGCAGTCGCGCCGTCTCTCATGTCGGCTGCCCTTGTCTCACTGGTTGCGCGTCGCGTCGGTGCCAGGTCATGGCTTCATGTCCAGGATTTCGAGGTGGATGCGGCATTTGATCTTGGTCTGCTGCGCAACCATTCTCTGCGCAAGTGGATGCTGAGAGCGGAAGCGGCGATCCTCAAGTCGTTCGATCACGTTTCAACGATCTCTGAGGCGATGCTGCTGCGCCTAGCAATCAAGGGGCTGGCTCCCAACAAAGCGCTTGAGGTCAGAAATTGGATTGATACCAGCGCGATCTGCCCGGGGTCGCGAATGACGAAATATCGCCGGCAGCTGAAGCTTGGCGAGGGCGATATTGTTGCGCTCTACTCCGGAACCATGTCGAACAAGCAGGGGCTTGACCTCGTGATCGACGCTGCGATCAGATTGGAGCATAGCCATCCACATGTTCACTTTATTCTTGCGGGCGAGGGGCCACACAAAATGAGGCTCGAGCAGATGGGCGCTGGACATTCCAACATCCATTTTTTCGGACTTCAGCCCAACGAGAGCTTCAATGAATTGATGGCGACGGCCGATTTTCATCTCATTCCGCAGAAGGCCGAAGCGGCCGATCTGGTGTTGCCCTCGAAACTTGGCGCTATCTTCGCATCCGCGCGGCCGGTCATAGCGATGGCCGAAGAAGGTACGGGGTTGGCGGCGGAAGTGACCGGTGCCGGTCTCGTGATTCCGCCGGGAGATTCGTCCGCTCTGGAAGTTGCGATCTGCCAGCTCAGTGAGGCTCCGGCCCTTCGCCGCCGTTACGGCGATGAAGGTCGAAAACGCGCGCTTGATCGCTGGGATCGGCGGACCATCGTTCGCCGGTGGGCGGAAGTCATGGCAGGTCAGCGCAGTTCGAGCGAGAAGGAGGGCTTGGATCCGACGGGCGTCAATGACAACATTCGGCTCCTTGGGGAGGATGCGGTTCGCTTGCCTTGACGTGCTTTGTCTCAGCCTGGCTGGGTTGCACGCGTGTCATTCGGCGAAACTGGACGGAAACCAACGCCACAATGGGCGTTTGGCTGAGCTGGTTGCGGTCGACTCATTCGGCGTAGGTGACGCGATCCCCTGAGGGAGAGAACTGGAACGCCTGTTGATTGCCGCGCCGATTACGCGGAAGATCGAAGCGGGCTAGAGGCAAAGCCGAAGGAACGGCTGATGCCAAGAACTCTCCAGGAACAGCTGGACCAGGTTGAGCGCGATATCGAACTGTACTCAGAATTTGATAGGGCTGAGAAAGCTCGGTTCAATCGCGAGTCTTACTTGTGGACTGCAGAAGATCGCATCGAATGGCAGGAGATACAATCTGACAATGCTCAAAGACTTCGCGAATTGCTCGAAGAGCGTGACACTCTGCGCAGGCAGCTGAGCCCGTAAAGACGTTTCATCGCATGTTCCTTTGACCTGAAGGGGAACCGGCAACCCTGAGGGGTGGAGTTCTGGCCGCCGAAATGGAAACGTCATTTGGTCGACCTATCCGCATTCCACATCGTCTCGAAGCCATGCGGGCAATGCCGCAGGGACCCACCAAGTATTTGCGGGAGTGCCTCGGCAAGAAACAAGTCCCGCGGCAGTGAAGGACGAAAGCACGCGCTGGGTCGATGGGATCGGCGGACCATTGTTCGCCGGCGGGCGGAAGTCATGGCAGGCCGGAGCATTTCGAACGAGAAAGAGGGCTTGGATCCAACGGGCGCCAGCGACAGCATCGGGCTTCCCGGGGAAGATGCGGTTCGTTTGCCCTGACGTGCTTGGTCTCAGGAGCCGGGTTGCATGCACGCCGTTCGGCGCAACTGGACGGAAACAAGCGCAACAATAGGAGCTTACTCTCTCGTCCGGCCAGTGTGACGGCTGATCTACGCCAATGAGTTATTCGTGGCGGGCGAAACAGCGGAAGCCGTGCCGCTTGATCAGTTCATCCCGCTTCGCGGATCCTCCGATCCTTCTCCTCGAAGGGCAGCTGTTAATTCTGCGGCGAGACGATCCATAAGGACTAGTGTGAAATCGACTGTGAGATGATTGGCGTCTCTATAGACAACGACGCCGTCGCGAATAGCTGGACATACCAAGCCTGTGCAAATCGACGATGTTAGGTCGATCATGCGCGCGTTGTTGATGGACGAGACGGCGCGTTGCTCTGCTTCGAACACTTCGTTGCTTGTGGTGAGCGAAAGACTGCGACTGCACGTGCTAAATGGTAAACCACGCCATTCCGCCCGAGCGAGACAATTTCCGACCGGGTGATAAGGAGTGGGATTGTCGCGGATCACAATGAGCTTGGCGTTGAGCGGTTCGAGTTCCTTGAGAGCCCCGGATAATCCGCGTTCCCACGTCTCAACGCTCACCGCATGAGGTCCCAGATTGGTGAATGGTCCTTTGACGTTTCCGCTCGAAAACTGTGCCAACAGTATTGCGTCGGGGCTATCTTGCTCTTTTATCATGGCGATCGCCTGCTCGCGCCAGCTTGCGCACTGTGGCGAAAGCCGCCGAAGTCGCAAACTGTAGACCTTGGAAACCGGGATATTGGCGACAGGACAGGAGGCCTTTAGGTACGTGATGAGCCGCCATCCTCTCTGTTCAGCAATAGCCGCAAGCGCGGTCGTCCATTGATCGGCGTGAGAATCTCCCAACAGAACAATTGTCTTTGTATAGCTAGATGGGCCGAACACGCAGCGGATGGGAATCTGTGTCGTGAAATCGGCCAGACAACCACTCTCGCTCGAAAGGGAATACTTCGAAATCGAGGCAACTATCTTCGCTTGCGCGGCATTCGTGGCGTACTGCGCGATCGCAAACGAGAGGATGCCAGCAACTGTGGCGGTTAGCGTAAGGGCGCCACCCATGACAATTGATCGTGCAGATCGTCGTGCCAGCCAGTGACTGGCTCGGATCGGGTTTTCGAGCCAGACGAGGCTGAGCGAGGCGAGGACGACTGTCATGACAAAGAAAAGGCAATTGGCGAGTGCCGTGCTGCCGACGAGCACCGTACCAAGCACTGCAATCGGCCAATGCCAGAGGTAAATGGCGTAGGACCGGGCACCGAAGAACTGAAACGGATGCGTCCTGAGCAAAGCTGACGGTCCATGAGGATTGTCCCCCGTGAGCAGCAGCAGCGCCGTAGCTGTCACTGGAGCAACGGCAACTACGCCTGGGAACGCCATGAAGCCGTCGATCGCAAAGAATGACAGGATGAGAATCGCGAATGACAACCATCCAACGATTGAGCTCGAGCCGGCCTGCTTTGCCCAACGCTCGAAGGGGCATGCTGCGATCAGAGCTCCTGCGCCAAACTCCCATGCTCGAGGGGGCGCAAGATAGAACGCCCAAGCTTGCTTGCTGTAGGTCAGGTAGATGCAGCCAGCGAACGATCCGAACACTACGATCAGTAAAGCTAGCAGGAGGACCTTTTGGCTGAAACGTCCCACAATGAGGAGAAAAACGGGCCAGACCAGGTAAAATTGTTCCTCGACTGAAAGTGACCACGTATGAAGAAAGGGATTGAGCGAACTTTCGGGGGCGAAATAGTTCATGGACTGGCGGAGGAGCCAAACATTGGCGGCATACAGCGCAGAAGCTGCCGCCGACTTGGCCATCTCCTTCTGTTCAAAGGGCGCCAGCACGAAGTATCCGATGATTAAGGTCGCTAGCGTGACCGCGAGAGCGGCAGGCAAGAGTCTCTTAGCCCTGCGACCGTAGAAGCCAATAAAATCGAGCTTCCCGGTCGCGGCTATCTCCCGAAGCAGAAGTTGGGTGATGAGAAAGCCGGATATGACGAAAAACACGTCTACACCGACAAATCCGCCGGTGAAGCCCGGAACTCCGTAGTGAAAGGCGACCACCGACAGAACGGCGATCGCCCTTAGCCCCTCGACATCTGCTCTGAAATGGGGCGCGGCTCGCGATACGGGCTGCGTGTCTATTGTTGCGCACATTGCATCAAGAAACGCGAAAACGTTCAGTACTGCGCATTTCGATCGGGGAGTTTGGCGATTTTCGGTTATTCGTAGGGCGGCGGCGAGGCAAGGCTGACGGTCGCCGGATACGCGAGGGAGAAGTCGGGCGCGATCCGTCCTCTCTAACAGCCCTGACTACCTTGAGTAAGTTCCAGGACGTCACCGAAGAGGGATGCGGCGATAGCGGCGAGGCATCGGCTCGGAAACGTTGGGGGCTTGGTTGAAGCAGGAAGACGTCGGTCCAGCCCCAAACGCCTCGTCCCGCACTGCCGGCGGAGGATGCGGTTCGCTTGCCCTGAAGAGGGGTGACACCGCGGTAACGTCGCTTGGCAAGAGCAATCAAGAGTAAGCGCCGCGAGAGCGCTTACTTCCTTCTCATCAATCGCTATGAAGACCTACGACAGGCTACTCGTGTCGCGCGAAGTAGCGGAAGCCATGCTTCTTGATCAGTTCGTCCCGCTTCGCAGATTCGAGATCCTCCTTCATCATCTCCCGAACGAGACTCTCGAACGACGTTTGTGGCTCCCAGCCGAGCTTTTGTTTCGCCTTGGTGGGATCACCGAGAAGCGTCTCGACTTCGGTCGGTCGGAAATACCTGGGATCGACCGATACAACGCACTTTCCAGTTTTGGTGTCGTATCCCTTTTCATCGATCCCCGCGCCTTCCCAGCGAATTCGCATTCCTATTTCGCTGGCGGCGACGTTGACGAAATCCCTTACGGAGTGCTGCTTGCCGGTAGCGATGACGAAGTCTTCCGGCTTTTCTTGCTGCAGCATCAGCCACTGCATCTCAACGTAGTCGCGGGCGTGACCCCAGTCACGCAGCGCATCGAGATTGCCGAGGTAAAGCCGTTCCTGAAGACCCAAATTGATCCGCGCCAGCGCGCGGGTAATTTTCCGGGTCACGAAGGTCTCGCCGCGGACGGGAGACTCGTGATTGAACAGGATGCCGTTGCAGGCGTACATGCCGTAGGCTTCGCGATAGTTCACCGTGATCCAGTAAGCGTAGAGCTTGGCAACCGCATAAGGGGAACGTGGGTAGAAGGGGGTCGTTTCCTTCTGCGGGATCTCCTGGACGAGGCCATAAAGTTCGGACGTCGAGGCCTGGTAGAATCGCGTTTTCTTCTCGAGGCCAACGATCCGGATAGCCTCTAAAATTCGAAGTGCGCCCAACGCATCCGAATTTGCCGTGTATTCGGGTTCTTCGAAAGAAACCGCAACATGGCTTTGCGCGGCGAGATTATAGATCTCGTCGGGCTGCACCTGGCCGACGATACGGATCAGGCTCGACGAATCCGTCAGGTCGCCGTAGTGCAAGCGGAAGGGCGGGTCCGGCTCATGCGGATCAAGGTAAAGGTGATCGATACGATCGGTATTGAAGAGCGAGGTCCGGCGCTTGATGCCATGGACTTCATAGCCCTTCTCAAGAAGCAGTTCGGCTAGATAGGCGCCGTCCTGTCCCGTAACACCGGTGATAAGTGCGCGTTTTTTCGTCATGCAAATCTCGCAGATATTGGCACGTGTTCTTAGCCAAAGCGTTCGGTTTGGGCTACCCGAAACAAAGCGAATTTTCGAGCGGATTGGTCGCTAATGTTAACAGACCCGGGGATGGCGCCCGGCAATCACGCCGCAGCAGCGGCGGCGAGGACGACTAAAGCCGATCGTGCTCTCTGCGTCTAAACGCAGTGCTCACTGCAGGCACGCTTCGCAATTTTGCTTGCCAGGAGTTGAGCGCGACGCGCGCCAGCATGATGCCAGACGCTGCTCCCGCGACCTTGGTCATCGCATCCATGAGGCGGCCGTGTCGGTCCGGGGTAAGTAGTTGCAGCATCTCAAGCAGGATCGCGCTTCCAACGACAATCAGGACAGCACGAATGGGACGGTTTGGATAGGCCAGCGCGAAGACGAGCCCCAATAGTAGGAACGCTGCGAAATGTTCCAGATGGGACGATGCAACCTGGGGTCTATCATGCACGGGACCAAGCGTCATGAACGCCACGATCCCAAGCGCCAGCCATCCTGCAATAAGACAAAGTTTTGTCATGCTTCCTCATAGCGGGAACTTCGCGATCCTGCAACGCATAGCTTGGAATCTGGCTCGAATCTGGCCCCCCGAGTGGTGGAACGGTCATACGCCGGTCGCACGGCGGCCGCCTATTATTTGGTCAAATAGTCTCAGAGATAGGTGCAGTTGCGCGGAAAACGGTGCTTGGGATGGCCGCACGTTAACGCCGGTTCGCGCGCTTGAATGCTTGGCCTTCGACATTTGCCTTCAGCTTCGGAAGGCTCCGGTGCCTTTCGATCTCCTTGAGAGGCAGCAATCTCCAGGCCTGCGCGGCACTGAGTTGGCCTTCAGGCAGGAGATCTCCCGTGCTTGCGCTTACACGTCCATGCTGATGGTGGTCTCCGATGGCGACAAGACGATTGTCGATTTCGAAGGCGGTAAATTAGATCAGGGCGCCAGCTCAGCGCGTTCTGCACCGTGCAGCGTTCTACTTGCTCTTCGAATTCGGGCGCGATGAGATCAAGGGCCGACCGTGGCCACCTTGCTCGGGAGCGACACAGGTTTCCCCAAAGCCCGCACGAGCTTGGAGAGTTGGTCGTCGTTGTCGCACTTCGTCAGTAGGCCCTTGAGCCTGTCGCTCCCCTTAAGCCTCTCGCGGGTTTGGTCGGAAAGCACCCATCCAAGCGGGAATGATTGCTCCTGCGCGCACATGGCCATATGGAAAAACAAGGGCTTTAGGGTTGCCGACTTAAGGGAGGTCGCATCGCCAATGTCGAGTTCGGGTTTCGATTGATCTTCACAGCACAGATGAGCGAGGCCGGTGACGGCGGTGAAGCCGTGAGCTTCCCGCACCGACATGATGCCGATCATCGGTGCGCTCAATTCGTTGAAGAGCGACAGGTCCCACCAATGGCGATTGGCCTGATAGCTTTCGAGGGCCTCGCCGCGGTGGTCCGTGCATTGGCGGACCAATGTTTTGCCCACGACCATCGTCGGATCACTGCTGATCTGCAGGATCACGGGTCGGATTGCGTTACCCTTCGCCTTGATCGCCGCGCGTGCGAGCTCGACGGCCGTCTGCGCGCCGTAGTTTTCGAAGTAGCCCCCGTCGATAACGAATCCATGAGGTTTATTGTCCGGATCGATCAGGTCGCCGGCGGGAGAGATGTAGGTGAAGCGTGCGCTGTTGTGGGCAGCCGTGCTGAGGCGAACGTCGGATGCGAGCATTTTAAGGGCATCGTAGCTGTCGACAAACGTGTCCTGATCGATCTTGAGGTGGCTGGTAATGATGCGTCGCCCGGTTTCCTGATGCGTGGCATTGAGGAGCAGTGCGGGCCGCCATTTCCATGAGTCTGGCGATAACCTGATTTCCGGAAAGAAGCTGGTAAAGGAATTAGACAACAGTCCGCTATCGGGCGCTTGTTGTTCGAAGCCGCGTTCAAGTGCCTCGCCGCGGTCAATCTGTCCGAAATCCGGCAGGAAGTTGGAAGGAATGTCGATGAATGCAAGGCTTGCTAGGCCTGGGGCGAGAAGGTCGCCTTCAAGATAGGTCGTCGGCTCGACCTTCGGCCCGACCGTCGTTCCGTTCGTGGGCGCGACCTTCGGCTTCTTCTCAAGATGATCATGAACCGCTGCGGCGTACGCGGCTGCTCCGACGCTCCCGCCGGAGACACCGCTGATGGCGAACAGCAAGGGGCGCATTAGCCCGTCGTTGTCCGGCTGGCCGGCCGCGGCAATCGCAGCCTCGATCGCAGCGTCGTCCAATTCTGCCTCGAGCTTCTCGAGAACGGTCGCTGTCCAATACGCGGCACGGATCCCGCCGCCCGCAGTCGCGATGATGAACAGCGGAACGGGTTCTCCGGGATGCAACGAGTGGTAGATCGGCGCGGCCTTCTGGTACCATGCTTCAACGGCCTCGGTTACGGTGGGCCGCTGGTCGTACCTTGCGATAGCGGACATTCCCGGACTCTGTGGCGCGGGCTTGCATTGTCCGCAAAGCCGAACAGGGTGGTAAGTCCGGGTGGCCGACATCAATATGGCGGGCGCCACCAAGAGTCCGACGAAAACGCACCACACTGTCTGTCTGTGAATCGCAGTGAAGCCTCGCCGCCTGCAATCCCGCGCCAGGGAGTCTGCAATGAGATCCAGCAGATTGGCGCCGGACAGGAATGACCCGAACGCGAAGAAGGCAATCACCAGCGATCCAAAATGGCCGCCAACCCACATTGGCGAAATCCAGATCGCCAGTGTGCCGCCAACCATGATTGCGGTGAGACCCAAGCCGCATATCCATGAATTTCTCGCTTCCGCGATTGTGTCGCGTTGACGGTGTTCCTGAACGGCTCTGGAGCCGAGCGGTGGTCTGCGACGTAGCCAGCTAATCACGCCCAAAAAACCGATCGCGGAGAGCGAGATCGCCAGTATCGCCCAAAATAGACCAGCCGGAATAATTTCACGCCAGAGTGCAAATCCGAGGGCCATCAATAGCATGACTTCAAAAAACGCAGCCATCTGCATGTTCGAACGTGCGCGCGCTCGCTGCTCGGCGTTGCCCCTGTGGGGCAACAGCGCGTGCTCGAGGAACCAGACAAAAGAGACTGCGAGCACGATCGCTATGGGTGCAGTAACCGCAAGTGCAATATTTGCGACGGTATGTGTGAAATTGGTAGCTTGGAGTGCAGCAAAGGACAGGCTGCAAGCGGCGAGGAAATGAGCGATAACACCGACGAGACGAGGCCCCCAGAAAAGGAGAACCTGATGGTGTTCAGGCTCAGGAAACGCCCGATTGAGTCCGATCCGAGCCGACAGCCACGCGCTCACGGCCCAGTAGATCAAGACTAAAAACAGCACGGCGAATTGGCCGATCTTCTTGTCCATTAGACCAAGGCCAAGTTCACGCCCTTGATCGTTGAAGAACAGGAGGTACGTCGCGACGCCCATCACGCTGATTGGCAATGCCATTGCGGCCACGATCCGGCCTAAACGGCCGAACTCAACGATGTCGATCACGAGCCTGAGGCTAAGGAGGGAGGCGTAGGCGGCGAGAGCCAGCAGGGCGAAAGCCTCCGCGAGATGCGGCAGGGGATCAAGCGCGGCAAGAAACCGGTTGAGCGGGGGGTAATGCCAGGAGTGGTGCCAGTCGAACTCGGCAAGCAGCAGGAACAAGACGAGCGCCACGGAGAACCTTGGCAACAGTGCGCGATAGTGCAAACCGAAGCTGATCCATCCGTTCAGGCTTGTGCTCGCATTGCCATCCCAGCCGCCGATGAGAAGCGACCTGATCCTGACCAGGCGGTTCTGCCATCTGTCCCAGGCGCTCGGAGGTCGGATTTGCGCCCCATCGACTATACGGGCCGACCTGATGCGTCTCATTCGGGCAGCTTCGATGCGAAATTTCGCGTTCCACATGGATGCTCTCCATTACCGAATACGGCTGGCAGGGTTCGCTCATTGTCTGTGTGGGAAGCCCTTTTCCGCTCGCCGTACTATCAATGGTTGCGTCGCTCTCCACCGTGAGGCAGGTCACAGCCTTGGCATCACATGTTCGTGGCGGGGGTAACTCGAGCGGCCCTGCCTGGAGTTCGCGGAGGAGGGGGCCTGAGTGCAGCTCTGTCGTACTTGCGAAGCCGTATGCAGCAAGGCGATCTTCAATCTAGGAGGCGGCAATCTGATCGAGCCGCAGCTCGGCGCGTCTTTTGAATCGTGTAGCGCTCTGCTTGCGCTTCGAACTCGGCGCGATGCCCACTACATCGACGTGCTGAGGGACTCTTCGATTGCCCGTTGGGAATACGCCTCGAGAAGCTTGCGTCGCAAGAAGCGGTAGTGCTGGATCTACCCAGAAGAATTCTGCAACATCGATGGCGAGCAGCCACTCGATCGCAGATTGCGGCGCGAGATCGTTGAAGGTTGACTATCGCAATATTTGATAGTGTTGGACGCTTTCGTCAGGTGGCCCAACGGGGAGGAAAAGGACCACAAACTCTACCCCGCCCTAACATTTTGTGCGGTATCAAAGGTAGCATTCACAAAGCGGGTCCCTCACCCGCGCACCATCATGCTCAAAAGACGATCGATGCTTCTCCAAGTGAATTGACGGTCGCTCCGGAAATGTCGAGTTCTGTTTGTTAGAGGGGCCCTACTAGCAATTTGCCCGTCAGGTCACCCCTCGAGCTGTCCTGTTGGATCAGTGATTGTACCACCAGTAGCCTGACCAGAGCGAAGAGACGGGCCGACGCTCCGCCTTCAGTGCCGCTACCTCCTCAACTGGTCGAAGACGCGGACCGTAAACTGCGGGCGGATAGACATCGTCCCAATACACATATCCAGTCCTGTATCGGTGCGCCGGATAGGTCGAGATATCCGCAGCCGAGGCAACGCTTGCCGAGAGCATCGGGGCGGAAGCGCACAAAAGCATGGTCAGGACCAGGGCACGGGGCTTCATAGGGCAATCTCCTTCTCAAAATGGCTCAAGCTCGAAAAATGCGATGCCCTGCAAAAGGTTGCATCGCGTGATGCTAGGGACGTCGCGGCGAACATAGCACATTACTTGTGGCCGTGCACTGGCGCACTTTCAATGGAATGCGCCTCTACCTGACAGTCACCTCTACAATAATAGTCGACATACCGCGTTGCCTGCGATTTTCGCCTATCACTTCTAGTGTGAATCGGTAATTTCCCGCGGAAGAGGGGGCTTGGTAACGAAATGATGGACCGACGGTGGTTACAACGCCGGCTGTTGGCGGCTCGAGCAATTTTATCTCGTCCAGGAGCTGCGTCCTGCCGCGCAATCCCTGCAGGCACTCGCCTCCAGGTTGGATCGAAAAGGACCAATACACCGTGTCGGAGCGTAGTTCGAAGCGCTCGGCGCGTGGTGCGCATTCGCCTGCGATCGCAGTGCGCGCCAACAGCAAGCCGGCGAAGCAGCACAGGCCGGCCATCGCTGATTTGATGCTCATGTGACCGCCCCTCGAAGGTCCCGAATGCGTCAATTGCTATAGTGCAGACCATACACGATAGTCCACTGGTAGATTTAACCGAACTGGGACGGCGCCAAGAGGCGCGGACCAGTGAACATGGTTTGTCACAGCAAGTGAAACGCGCATCGCGGGCAAACTACTTGGTCCCTGTCTTTACGCAATCGTCGAGCTTGCTTTGGCTTGAGCTGCGGTGATGTTTGATTTCCTTGGGAATCGGAAGACGTTTGGCTTGTGCTGCATTGAGCAGGCTCTCGAAGAAGACAAGAGCTCCGCGCGCTTGCACATGGACTTCCATGCTTGGGTACGACAGCGTCGGATCTCCCGAGACAGTTCGGCTACATCGATGGCCAACGACCGTTCGATGGCTGAACGAGGTGCGACATCGGAAAATATCGCACCTCGCAGCAATCGGTAGTGACCGGCGTCCTCGCCGGGCAACAGCAACGGCGGCGGTGAAAGAATTTCAAGCTCGCTCGGCAAGGTGATCGCAATAGCCGGGTGAGCCGTATGGAAAGGACCATTCATGTTGCCCCGGGCTCCGCGCTTGAGGCCGATGCGGACGGTAGGGCCGAGACAGCGTTCTCATCGACCGACCTCGGCGGCCACCGCGGCCGCTCGTTGCCATGACGGTGCAGGGCCTGGTGACGTGCTTCTGCTGGTTCTTCAGGGTAGCCACGGCGACCCACGGATAGCGCCTGATCGAGGCTGCCGTGGCGCGACAGCAGGCGCGCGATCTTTCCGCCGGATGGACCAGCAGCCCATCGTGCTTACCTCTGGATTCAATCAGGGCTCGATGGCCTCTGCTTGCCGGCGGTCGCCAGGCAGAGCTCCACATAAGACGAAAACAGGAGTTTGCGGCAAGCTTGCTAAACAGCATTAATCGTGCACTTAATTAAATTACTTAAATTGTGAAAAAAATCAAATTTAATGCTAGGCTGCAGAAGTTCGCGCCAAGAGCCCGAGTGCGAGCACAACCTGCGGTCTCGGCATCCATCCCACCCCTGCATCCCCAAGGATGCCGAGACCGTTTTGGCAGCTAAATGGATAAGTACCGCCGACACGAGATTCAGAGCATAGCGGACCGGCTAGATGCGATCGTCAAAGAACTGAACGATCTGGCAAAAGAGGAGGAATCCGCGTTTAAGTCGCGACCTTCCGCCTTTCAGTTGAGCGTCGCCGGTCAAGACTCCGAAGAATCCTATGAAGCACTTCGATTGATAGCTACTGCCGTAGGAGACGAGACATTGACGCTTCGGCAAATCGGCGAGCCTCGCCCGAAATATCGACTTCGCTAGCGCGGACACGTTCCGTTCTTTTGCAACCGTAAAAGCTCATCCAGGTTGTGCGGCTTGAGAACGAAAGTGGATCGAAGGGAAGTGAGTTTCTTGGTTTGCCGTCCATGTTTTGTGAGGCGCAAAGGTGCTGGCTCGCGTGCAGCTTGAGCCAGCCGCGCTCAACCGAGCGCTTGCTGCCGACCCCAACTTGTCCCCACTGGCTTAGAGCGCGTACGGAGAGCCGCGTTGATTTTCTCTATGTGGATGCGGGTCAATGCTCTTTCGAGCTGAGCAAGCTTTGCTTGCTGCGGCTTCCGTGTTGGCGCCGGCGTTCGGCGGTAAGCCTTATGCGACATAGCCTCGGCGTTCATTCGGCGCCTTAGCCTGGGCACTGCCGCTCCAGAGCAACACGCAACCATTGCATTGGTCGGCCGGGTGCAGCTCGCGACACGTCTTCATCCAGTTAACGCCCCACCTTTGGCGTATGGCCCGCAAACATCCCTAATTCGGTCCTCCCATCTTCCTGTTGCCGCCACAAACGGATCTCACGAATGCGTGACCGCTTAGGGGGAGAAAAATGCGCGCGCGGAGAAGGGCATGGAAGCTACTGGGGGCAAATCGTCATGAGCCAAATGTTGAGCAACTTCAGCTCGATCTGGCGGCGTTCAACCGGTGCGTGGAGGCATTGGAAAAAGCCGGCGCCAATCCTCACGACATAGAGGTGCTGACTACGCACGCACTTAAGCTGGCCGAGCAGATCGATGAGATGCGTTGGTCGAATCCCGCAGAAGCTTTGGGGTGGCTGTTCGAAAAGGCGACCCGCAAAGCTACTGAGGATCATCTGTCTCGACCAGCCTGATTGTCTGTGCAGTTGCGCTTGCGCCGGACCTAACTGCTCCCTCGCACGCGCGGCCAGAAAGCGCCGACCCGGAGCCTGATCGGCTCTTCCGACATGAGCGGACGCTATCGGATGGCGGTGGCCCCAGAGAGAGGGGCTGGTGGCTCAGTTGTGAACAGGAACACGGAGTCGGCGAAGGTCGCTAAATTAATGTGGTGAATTCCAAATTTAAATTTAAATGAAAGTGAAAAAGAATTATACTTGTGGTTAGATTGGAGCGTGGCGCTTGCCTCGAAGCACCCCTGCATCGATACTTCAGGCCCAGGTCATTTCCTGCCCACAGTTGTATCTTGACGGATGCTCTAACAATCGCTTGAGTTGCGTGATTTTAATGTTTCCGTTTCGCCGGTCTTCTTTTTTCTCAGGTATTATTTGAGGCGTATAATGACTATTTGTGATCGCGCCACTGTTCTCCGCCAGCATCTTGATGCGCTTGCTACTGAGCTTTCCGAAGTGGAGAAGCTTCGAGATCGTGTGCTCAAGGCTGAGCAGAGAAGGCTCGACGCTGCACTTCAGAGGAAGAGAAGTAGCGGAGAGCGCTTGCGGGCGCGCGCGCTGGCCCCTGGGCGATCGATGTGATCGGCATGGCCAAATTAAGTTACTAAATTAGGAACCAACTAAATTGGATGCTAGTTTTGCTTCGGTGTGTCCTCCAACGACGGAGACGACCATGAAGCAACAGGAGCAATTGCTATACGACCTGTCCGCCGATGAGCTTTGGTCATTGCGGGAAGATGTTGACGCGAAGCTGACGATGATCCTCCGAGAGAGGAAGGGCATTCTCGAAGAGCGCCTAGAGCAATTGCAACCGCGCCGAACCCTGAACAGTATTGGGCCGCCTGAGTAACTGACGCAGGGCTCGCCTTGCCTTGCGATTGCCCTTGGTCATTGGCAGCGGTGTGCATCTTGGCTAGCGTCGCGGCGCCCGTCTCTCCGCACCAGTCGCCGACAGCCGTCCAGTTGGCGGCCCCTGTTTCAAGAACCGCGCAGATGGCCCGCTCTCGTGCAGTTCGAGGCAGCCTTAGTCGACTGCCATCTTGATGCCGGCGCCGAAATCCGTTGGACAACCTTGGGGGAAAAGTGGGCAAAAGCGTTTGGATGTGTTCGCCTCGTTTACCTTCAATGCCCGATGAATCGGGAGTGTTAGCCGTGAGTATCTATTTCTTGTCTCTCGCGGCCTGCGTTGTTGGGATTCTGCTATTCCTGACATTCTGTCGATAGGGCCGACAGCGGGCGCATCAGTTGCCGCGAATCCTCAGCTTAAGACCGAAATTGATATTTTCGGCCAGTTGTTTTTGACTGTGCACGGATGAGCGCGTTCACTCCCAACTCGGAGGCGAACGTGATCCTTACCTGGTTGCTTGTTGTACTCGTCACCGTCAGCGCAGCGGTCTTGATCGCCCATGCGATCGATGCAATGCGCTCCTGATCTCAAAGTTTTCCACGAGCGGTCGCTAAGTCTGGACGCATTTGCGAGTAGTGTTCCGCCCGGACAGCCCCGTATTGACTTCCTCGGCATTCCCGGTGCCCATTTAAACGACTGTAAATTAATATCGTCCGAATGTTATTGTCTTCGATCGGAACGAGTCGCCAAGCATGTTGAGATCTCCCATCATTGCCGAGTGGAGCCATCCGCAACCTAGACGAAGCCATGGAGATGCGCGGCCATTCGTCATCGCCTCAGGTTTGTCAGGAAGGCCTCGCAGGCCTTCTCGGCGTCGGCGAGGGTAGTAAAGGGCGAGCCGGGAAGCTTGATTGCCGGCTTGTTCATGTAAATGGGCCGCCATGAGGCAACAAAGCCGGGCTGTCCGTGAAGCCCAGGACCGGCACGGCTTTCGTTACTGATCACAAACGAATATCCGTCGTCGCTCGCCATCCATATTTCAAGCTCACGCACTGCCGTGTCGACGCGAGTAAAATGCAGGGCCACATCACCCTCCACATTAGCTCGTCAAGAACGCCACATCGCGGCAACCGAGGCGCTGCTACTTGCGTAGCGGCCCACGGCTCCGATGCACCATCCGACCCTCAGTTCTGCCTGACGTTGGGTCGATCGGAGCTCGACCGGGGCGCTCTCACGTTGCCGTTTCGGCTTCCTTCGGGCAATGGCCCAGCCATCACCGGCGCGCTCCCAGCAATTTATGGTGCTTGGAGCAGCGGCGGGCAATAACTGCGAAGGGGAATCGAGCCGGGGCAGCGTGTCTTTTGGGGCCGATTGATCCAGGCCGGTGACATTGGGACGCCCGCCGGGCAGTCCCGCCGCTAGAACTATCGTCGCCCCCGGGTGGCTAGAACCGCAGATCGCGCGCGACGAAACCAAAAAACCAGCGATTGCAAAAAGGAGGGAATCAACGCTCTCTACGTCGCGCGCGGTCGATCAGGGCCTCGACTGTTGGTAGTATGCGCGTGACGACCGCGTCGATTCCGGCCACGGTTGGGTGCAGGCCGTCAAGCTGCTTGAGCCGAGAATCGTCGACAAATGCATCGTCGAAAGCCGGGTAGAACAAGACGTCGTGCTCGCTGGCGAGACCAGAGAACATTGCTGCAAAAGCGCTCTTGTATTCGTCTCCCAGGCTGGGCTGGGTCCGGACCCCGCAAAGAAGCACGACAATTCGCCGAACTTCGAGGGTGCGTAGAATCGTCGCGAGTACCGCGCGAGTGGCAGTCGGATCGAATCCCCTGAGCATGTCATTCGCACCGAGCTCCAAAATTACCGCATCGGTTCCGTCGGGGATTGATCGGCTCAATCTAGCGAGGCCCCTCGCAGCTGTGTCACCACTAACGCCGGCATTGATAACGTCCACCGTTTGACCTCTCCCTCTCAATGCAAGCTCGAGTTTGGCCGGAAAGGCATCGATGGCCGAAACTCCGTATCCTGCAGTGAGAGAATCTCCCAGCACGACGATCCTGACCGCCTTTTCTTCGGCACAAGCGCGATGGTTCGTTGCCCACGCGAGCACGATGCAAGCGGCGACGATGGTAACTGTAAGGCGCAGAGTGAACTTGGCCATGCCAATCATTAGACCCGACAGCGAACAGACGGCAACACGCTACGGTAACTCCCCTGTCGTGATCCGTTCCGGGGCAAAATGCGACCTCGCGGAAGAGTAGCTCTCGGCGTGGAGCGGGCTTCGCCCTCGGTATCGCAAGCCGAAATCCGCTCGCAATTCGAGGCAGAAGCGGCTGGCGCCAACTGCTCGCCGCCGGCTGGCGGTGACTAACAAGATCCGCCGTTCCCGGGCCTTGTCTTGCTGGGCTCGAACATTGCTGTCTCTGGTCCCGCTAGCTCGGGAGTCACGCAACCGGACTGCAATATAATATAATAATAACAATTAAATGTTGCAGCTATTTAAATATCAAATAATATGCTTTGCAATTCCGTGGCGTTGGACGAGCGCTCGGTGGATTGCTGGGAACCCCTATGAGGTTTTTTCTTGGGAAGACCAAGGGGCAACCCGCGAAGCTCCATACCCTATTTTGAGTTTAATGACGGACATATCCTTTCGATACCTCAATCGAAATTTCGGTCGCAGTTTTGGCCGCAGCTGAACTTGGAAGAGCGAACTATGAAAGGGCAGACGAGGTTACAATCGCGCATCAGGCAGCTGGAGCAAGCGGTTGCGACGGCTTGTCACTCCTTGGAAACCGCGTTGCGCGAGGGCTACGTCTCCCGAGACAATGTGGAAGACGCCCGATCGCACTTGTTGCGCTCTTTGACGCCGCCAACGCCTCGCGAAATTCGTCGATGCCTTCTTGAGAAAGTCCCCAAAGAAACTCAGTGAGCACCCAACACTGAATTACACTTTTCGTTGATGCCAGTGTTAGTTTGATCGATGGGTTATCCGTATGCAAAAGCTGATGACCGCTTTCGACATATGCATTTGGATCGCCTTGCTGACGCTCGTAATTGCCGGAGTCGCGCGCGTGAGCATCGAGGCGAAGGACCGACGCAACCATCACCAAATTGCGCGCCTCTACTGAACGATCAGGAGGTTCTGTTGCTGGAGCGACGAACTTGCCATCGCTACTGGATCAACCGGAATGCTACCGTCCTTTGTGGCGAATTGATCCTGGCGCGGCATTGTCGTGTCCGTGACATGTCGCTCGACGGAGCCGGCGTGTGGCTTGGCGGCACAAAGCTTCTTCCTGTTGAATTCAATCTGGCAATTGACGGGTATCAGTCTCCTCGCCACTGTCGTGTGGTTTGGCGATGGGGCGATTTCGTCGGACTCAGATTCCCACAAAACTGAGAACCAGTACGAAGTCGCGCTGATCGACCCGTCAAACAGAAGCGTGCTGTCGCAATCAAATTTGAAAGGGAGCAGGCGAGGCAGCGGGCGGGCACCGCGTGGAAACGCGAGCGGCGCGATAAGCCCAAGCCATCGAATGATGGACCGAAGCTGTCCGTCGTGCGCTACCTGCGTATTCCAGGGATGGTGATCAGTGATTCCAGACGATGGTGATCACGGATTCCAGTGATCGTGATCAGGTTCGGAAGCGGACACGACTGACGGGTTTATGTGTGCTGGAAACGGTCTCCTCGTCAAGGCTGGCGGGCTGGTTTGGAGATCGTTCCGGCGGTCCATGGGAGGGCCCCGTGCGCGGCGCGGAGTGCCCCCACGAGCGACGGAGCGACGCGCGCGGGAGGGACCTGTGGGCCGGCGGAGCGATCGGGCGCGAGGCGATCATGGTTTTTTCTTTTCATCGGCGTGACGGCGCAGACTGTCGCCTTTGAGCTCGATGCGGTGCGCATTGTGAATGATGCGGTCCAGTATCGCATCGCCAAGGGTGGGGTCGGCAATGACATCGTGCCATTGCGACACGGGGACCTGACTTGTGATCAACAAGGATCCCTTGTCGTAGCGATCATCGACGATCTCGAGCAGATCGCGGCGCTGGTCGGCGGTGAGCGGTTCAGGTCCCCAGTCGTCGAGGATGAGGAGATTGACGCGCTCGAGCGCGGCGATCAGGCGCGCCAGACGGCCTTCGCCGCGCGCCTGGGCGAGATCGGCGAACAGGCGGGATGCTCGCTTGTAGAGGACGGAGAAGCCGTCGCGGCAAGCTTTGTTGCCGAGCGCACAGGCAAGCCAGGACTTGCCGGTGCCGGTTGGGCCAACAATGACCAGGTGGTTGGCATCACGGATTCATTGGCAAGTGGCGAGGGTTTGGAAGAGCGAACGGTCAAGGCCGCGAGCGGTGCGATAGTCGACGTTCTCGATGGCGGCGGCTTGACGGAGCTTGGCACTGGTCAAGCTGCGCATGAGGCGACGGTTATCGCGAGCGGTGACCTCGCGATCGACGAGGAGGCCGAGCCAATCGGCGTGCGGCATTTCGGCCGCCTCGGGATTGTTCTGTAGTTCGGCGAGAGTATCGGCCATAGCGGCGAGGCCGAGAGCGCGCAAGCGATCGATGGTGGGGTGAATGAGCATGCTGATCTCTCCTGATCAATTGTAGTAACTGCGGCCACGGATGTTGGCGTGGAAGAGGATGGGCGCCTCCTCGGCGGGCGGAGCGGTTCTGTCAGTGCCGTTCTTGAGGATGGCGGCGACTGATTTGTACGAACGGGCGTTGAGGAGAAGGGCACGGGCGCAGGCGGCGTCGACGCGCTCTTGGCCATAGCGCTTGACCAGCCCGAGAATGCCGATGGCCGAGCGGAAGCCCTGTTCCGGATGTGGTCGCGACCGCAGGATGACGTCGATCAGGGTCCCGGCGTCGGGGCCGACCTTGGCGGCTTCGGAACGAATACGCTCATGGGTCCAGTCACGATAGCGGCGATGCGAGCTTGGCATATGCTCGGAAATCGTCGTCGGGCGATGCGGCAGCGTGCTGCGCAGATGCGAGGCGATGCGCTTGCCGCGCAGGAAAATCTCAACCGTTCGCGCGGTGATCCGAGCCTCGACCTCCTGATGCACGAGGTGGTGAGGCACGCTGTAGTAATGCTTGGCGATCTCGATATGATAATCGAGGTTGACCCGGCAGCGCTTCCACTCGGCGTACTCGTAGGGCTCATCCGGCAAGGGGATTAACGCCGGGCGATCGAGCTCTTCGAATAGGTCGCGCCGGCTTCGCCCCCAGCTCCGCAATGGTCGATTGTTGAGATCGACAAGCAGCGCGTGAATCGCCTCATTGAGAGCGGCAAGCGAGAAGAAGCGGTGGTTGCGCAGGCGCGCCAGAATCCATCGCCCGACGATTTGGACCCCGACTTCGACCTTGGCTTTGTCGCGCGGCCGATACGGCCGTGCAGGAACGATGGCGGTGCGATAATGGCGGGCGAGATCGGCATAGGTCCGGTTGACCATCGGCTCGTGAAAGCAGGCCCGTGATGCCGGCCTTGAGATTGTCGCTCACCGTCTGCCGGGCCACACCGCCGAAAAAGGCAAAGGCCCGGACGTGGGAGGCGATCCAGTCGGGCAGGCTCTGGGTGAGGCTGGCCTCGGCGTAGGTGTAGTTCGAGGCGCCGAGCACGGCGACGAAGATCTGCGCGTTGCGCACCTCGCCGGTGAGCCCGTCAACCAGGTCCATGGTGTGGCCAGAATAGTCGCCGAACAGCTTCTCGCCGGCGGCATGAACCTGGCGCAGGGTCGGCTTGAGACGGCCGGCCCATTCCCTGTAGCGTTCGCAAAACCACGCATAGCTGAAGCTGTCGGAGTTTGCGTCGCAATACTCCTCCCACAACAGCATCAGCGTGACGTTCCTCCGCCGCAGCTCGCGATGCACGAGCGCCCAGTCCGGATGCGGACGCTCGTCGCTGGGCCGATCGGAAGGCGGCGGAAACAAGCGGTTCTCGAGCTGGACGTCGTCATCCAGCTCCGGCGGCAACGGCCAGGTCAGACCGGCGCGGCGGGCTCGGTTGAGGTATTTGCTGACCGTGCCCTGGGCCAAGCCGAGGCTCCGGGCAACGGCGCGTTGCGACATGCCGACGCTGCAGTGCAGGCGTAGAACTTCGCGAATGTGGCGCATGGACAGTCTCTCTGTCGGCATCTCGATCCTCTGCGGTCGTTTGTGAAGAACGTTTCTGAGCACCGTTTTTACGCAAGGTGTGGTTGCGATAGGCGGCGACAGAGTATCCAT
>NZ_JBANBA010000108.1:0-32228 GCF_059803475.1 Bradyrhizobium sp. UFLA05-89
ACAAGTGATTCTTTCGATTCAAGACTTTGCCGATCAGCGGATCAGCCCGAGTGGTCAAAGTTATGGGTAATTGAAAGCTTCACCGGACGGATACGACCAGGATCGCCAAACCGCGACATCAACCAGCTACTGCCCTGGGCCTACCGCGCTCAAGCCTTCAAGGCCGTGGCCTGAGAACGACGCTTAAGAACTTCGGCATCCCCGTCTGGAGGTTCGGCGGCGCGAGAGCGCCGCAGCAATCGCTCTTGAAAAAAATGCTTATCAGACATTCTACTTTGATAGCATCGCAGTCAGTCTCCTGAGGGCGCCATCATGGCCGCTGTCACCATCCGCACCCCTCCGAGGAGGCACGTCGCGCCCTGAAGGTCCGCGCGGCGCAGCACAATCGCAGCGCGGAAGCGGAAATGCGCGCCATTCTGGAGGCCGCCGTGCGTCCCGAGGGCCGCCTGCGGCTCGGCACCGCCCTGTCGGAGATGAGCCGGAAGATCGGCCTCACCAACGCCGTTGTCGAGGCACTTGAACATGGCCGGGACGCGCGTGCCGCTGAGCCGATGCGCTTCGAATGATCCTCCTCGATACCAATGTGGGCTCCGAGGCGATGAAGCCCGAACCGCATCCATCGGTCCGTGACTGGCTCGACGCCCAGGCGGCCAAGACGCTGTTTCTCTCCAGCGTCACCATCGCCGAACTGTTGTTCGGCATCGGCGCGCTGCCGCGCGGCAATCGCAAGGACAGGCTGGCGGCTACGCTCGACGGCGTGCTGGATCTGTTCGCGGCCCGAATTCTGCCCTTCGGTACCGCCGTGGCGCGGCGCTATGCCGATCTCGCCGTCAAGGCGCGCGCGGCCGGAAAAGGCTTCCCCACTCCCGATGCCTATATCGCCGCGATCGCCGCCGCGCACGGGTTCGCCCTGGCATCGTGCGATACGAGTGCGTTCAATGCCGCCGGTCTGACGATGATCGATCCCTGACCGTGGCCAGCTGATAGGGTGTCGAGCGGGCGCGTCACCGTGACGGCAGAAAAATTGCTGATCTGGGTAAAAACTACCCCCTTCCGGGGCTCGCCGGCGCCTCGCGCGTAGTAAGGCATGAAATCGCCCCCTGATTGAGGCTTGATCGCGGCTTATTAAAACCGCCTAAAGCGATTGGCCGCCATTATGCCGCGAACCATTTTGCTCAAGCCCTCATAGCCGTGGCCCGAAAACGACGCTTACCAAGAAGGCAAATCCGACTTCCTTTAAGATGCTTCCAATCGCCAGTCTGATGCGTGGAGACCATCCAAGAACCTTGATCGCACCGCCACGAACGAGTCCTGCCCGACGTTTGAACCACGCAAGGCCATGTCTTCGATCGCCTCGGCACTGTCCAGCTTGATTTCTGTCGGCGTTTCCTGGTTAACCCGTAGGTGGCGGGCGGGACCGAGAAAGCTGTCTGCAAGAGTTGCAGCGGCATGCTCTTGTGCTGCAAAGAACAAGTCAGCGCTCGTCGGAGCCCAACCCAGCTTCCCTTTTCCGAGAGACTCAGTGAAGTCCGTTTCGTTTCCCATGGTACCGACGCTAAGAACGTCAATTCGGTCAAGAGGAATTTTAAGATATCGAACGGCTTCGGCGATGGCAGGTAGGATTGGATTGTTGGCCCAGATACCTCCATCAAGATATCTCGCAATAGCGACCGTCCCATCAACTATGGCTTCGTCGAAATAAGTAGGCGCCGCAGACGATGCCAACGCAGCGTCAACGGCGGAGATATCCGAAAATCCCGTTCGGTCGGGGGAATGCGCAGTTACTATAGATTCTGCTTCCCCGTGGATGGCCCTCACGGTCGGAATTACAAGTCTGCAACAAGAATGCTCAGAGAGCTTGCGGTCTCCCAGAACAACCTCGAGCGTCGAACGCAGCGTTTGCGATTCATGCTTTGACTTCAACCAGTGCCGAAGCTTTCGGTTCTCGGGGAAGATCTTCGGTCCTTCCTTTTTATAAAAATTGAGCATCTGAAGGGGAGTAAGTCCCAACCCTAGCCCTATCGCAAGAATAGCGCCGGTGGATGTCCCCGCCACCAAGTCGAAGTGCTTCACAAGCTCGTTGTTGCCGCCTCTTTTGAGCATATCATCCCATTTGGCCAGAACAGCCGCCGTAAACGCCCCTCTAAGGCCTCCGCCATCAAGGGCCAGAATGCGAAAGAGCCTACCTCGCGGAACGCTTTCGCGAACCAGTGGAAGCAGTTTGACCTGTGAGATAATCCGCCTGACCAAGTCAGAGACGTCTGTGCTTTCCGCGATCACCTGATTCTCTGAAGCCGGAAGGCCATTTTTTAATCTGCCAAAGATTGTGTCCCGATGATCATCCACATATCCAGCTACGGCACCACCGAAGCCGGCCACAACGAAGCCGGCTTTCCCGCGAAGGAGCATCTCCTCCAACTCTTGAGGCACTCCTGCGAGCGCTTTCGCGATTTGGTAATGGTTGCCTCCTACAGCCACAACCACATCGCACCTCTCTGCCATCCATTCTCTCATCGAAACCAAGCTCTCTGTCTTGGTCCCGTTGCGGATCTCGGGGATAATTTGGACAGCCGCATACTCCCGAACGCGCTCTATTTCGGCCAATTGCTCGGGCGTTCTCGCATATTTCTCCGCCCGAACAAGCGTAAGAGAATCCCTCGGTCCGCCTCCGTTCACATATGGTCTGGCAGCAACTTCCAGAGCTTTTTCAAAGATTGGATGGCTTCCGTGAACTAATGTTCCTCCTTCACGGAACACGGCCGCAGCGAAATTGGAAACGAAAGTTTCGACTGCAGCGCCTTGGGTGGGTGTACTGTCCTCTGGTACGGCACCAGAAAGGTTTATGCGAATTCCTTGTAAGGCTGCTCGATGTGCCATGACGAACCTCTGTGCTAACTTTCGCCTGAACGATGATGGAGTCAGCTAGTCTAACGGTCGCGCTCAAATCAGGGGCAATATGTAGCTGAACCTCCGGCTCCAAAAGCTAACCGCAAACGGACCGGCTCGAAAGCACTGGTCTTTGCCACTCGGTGGAAGCTTTTCGCTACAGACCCGGCCTCTCAAACTCTTATCGATGTGGGGCGACCACGACACATCGTAAGTTACGACCTCCCCCCCCGCGGTCGTCACGAGAATATGGTTTCCATCTTTTGTGAAGAAAGCGTCATTCGCCTCTCTTCCTGGAGCAAATTGCAGTACCGTTGATTCTGTCTCAACATCCCACACACGAACCGTGCGGTCGCTCGACGCCGTTACCAGTCTCGCCCCATCGGGACTCAAACGCGCTGAATTGACGTCGTAGGTGTGCCCACTGAATGTATGAGCGACGCGACCGGTTGATAGATCCCATACACGTGCCTTGTAGTCTAAGGACGAAGTCGCGAGCTGTCGTCCATTTTCACTAAAGTGAGCGCTCAATACCGGCGACTCGTGCTTCAGTTCGACAGCGACCTTACTTGCCACTGCATCCCAGATATAGACTGACCATTTGCCGTCCGATCGGTAGTCGGATTTTGCGGCGACTCGAGTCCCGTCCAAATCAAATTCCAGACTGGTGATCGCGTGCATTCCCGCAAACGGCGACCAGTTTCCAGTCTTCAGGTTTGTTATACCGTTGTGCGCCGGCCCTTCATCCACTAGCGACGCAGTTGCGACCAAGTCGCCCTTTGTCGCAGTGGCAACAAACGACCGGCCTGGGGGAAGGGTCCTCAACACCTGACTGGTGCCTAGATCGCGAGACCAAACCATCACTGTGCCGTGTTCCGAAGAAAACGCGATCGTTTTCGAATTTTTCTCCAACGAGACACTCGTAATGGGACCGATATTCGGATTGGTTTCATCGATCTGATGAAGACCGCCCTTGTCCTTGAGTTCATAGAGGATCACCCGGCCGTCAAAAGTCCCGACCGCAAGTACGCGACCATCTGAGCTCAAAGCGCTAGATTCAATTGAAAATGAGGAAGCCGGGACACGATCTGGCACCTTGTCCGTGCCCATATTCCAAATGCGCACCGTCTGATCGTCAGAAGAGGTGATGATCCGCTTTCCATCGTGACTAAATTGGGCGCTTAACACGGGACCGGTATGCCCTTTTAGCGCGAAGATCTGCGTAACACTGCTCGTGTCCCACACTCGTGCCGTTCCGTCCAGCGATGTCGTAACTATCAGTCGTTCATCAGGACTGAACGACGCTTTACCTACACCATAAGCCTGGAGCGGAAATGAGATACGCCTATCGGAGGAGAGATCCCAAATCGCGATCTCCCCATTTGCTGAGGTCGAAAGTACGCGCTTCCCTTTCCTGTCAAATTGAGCGCTCCAGACAGCAGGAAACCCCGACGGCTGGAGAACTTTTTGTGTTTCTCCTGACTTTGAGTCCACAATAGCTATAAGACCATCACGGCGGCTGACCACGACTGATCCTCCGTCGCTGCTATATTCAGCATCTGTTGTGTAGCTGTAGTCTTCCGGGAGACGTGAAATCGGCAGCTGGAGTCGGCGTTGCTCCGTTCCTTCACGCGCGTCCCATATCCTCGCGGTACCGTCATCTGACGTCGTCACAACAGTCTTCCAGTCTGGACTGAACGCGCCACTGCGAGTGTCCTTGGTGTGACCAGTCATCCGAACCGTTCGAGAACAGCGGTCCCTGTCGTTTCCAGAAGCGCAACTTGAGCAGTTTGGGTCCCAGATCCACGCGCCGTAGCTGCCCACGCTGAGGACTCTATCTTCCGATGCACCGAATCGAGAATCTCTGACCCAGTCGGTGGTGCCGTTGTACTGGTTCCGCTGATAACCCTGAAAGGCATCAAATTGACGACAAGTGACTTTCTTGTTGCCTGTGCGACTATCCCAGACCGTGACGGTGCCCGCTTGAGACGCAGCAAGAATCTCTGTATCACTTGGGCTGAATGCGACAGTCTGTATTGGCTTACCGTCATCCGTTTTGAGCTGACCTCCATACGCCGAGAGCTGCGCCGCGCCCGCCAATGTGGAAAGCAGATTTCTGACTATCTGATCGGACCAACCATGCCGCCAGAACGGGTCTCCATCAGCCGGTAGGCCGCTCAGTGCAATTTTGATCGCCTCTTCATATCGTTGGTCGCTCATCGCCGCTTGCGCCGCTTTAGTCGTAGCATCGATCTGTTGCGCGTCTAACGTACGATCTGCAACCGCAGCCATAATCGCCGCAGCAGCAACACCACCGCCGATCAATGCGCGTCGAATCCGTCGCTTCAACCTAAATGCTGCCATCGAGTTCGGAATCAGATCTTCCGGACTAATTGTCTTTGCATATTTCAGGGATAAGATATGAGCAGCCAAGCGAAACCGTTCTTCGTCGTAATCACGAACCTTGATCCAAGCATCGGATTCACGTCGCGCCTTTCGCTCAAACGCGGACTGGATTGGCCGATGCCAAGCCAGCTTGCGATAGTACCCCCTCAAATCAAACCAAAGCGGATTCATTCCGCTCTGGTTGTTAGCCAGAACACGGGGAAGTACTCCATCCACAATGACATTCCCCCTCGAATCGACCTTAAGTTGGCCGTGAGTAAGGACAAAATATATAGGGCCAGAACCATTTCGCTGACGCCACCAGTCGATCTCATCGTTTATCCAGGGATGTTCAATCGTCTCAGCGCCTGAAAAGACCAACAAGCATCGCGACGTTTCCTGGCGCGCGAGTACCACCTTGCGAATAAGTTCTTCGAGAGTGTCTTGGCTTCCGGTTTCGACTGCAGGAACTGGAAAATCGTGGCCATCTACACATAGAGCGAGCGGCGTTTGGAATTCCTCTGGAAGAAGACTGTCTCGGTGCAAACCTTCAACGAACCTTTCAACGTCTCGCACAAGATTGCGATCCGGATCGGTTGCGTAACTGACGAACGCATCGTAGGCAGCCGAAGTCGATTTCGCATCAACAGCTGGAGTCGTGTCCATCGGAACTCTCTGAAAGCATTTTCTCGAAACTGAATTGTCTCTAGTCGAAACGGTCGTAGGGTGATCTCGAACGTACCTTGAGGCGCAAGTAGATGCACTTGCACTATACTCGCGCAACTGAGTTGGGATCATGCTGGATGACGTCGCATGCGTCTTCCAGGATGCTCGTCATGACAAAAAAATATCTCTAGAGGTGTTTACAACGACGTCTCTCTGAGGTTGTATCACAGAATTCGCATCCTTTTGATAGAGCCGCAAATTTGATTGCAATCGCCCTGTGGTTGGGCGGCGCATGAAAAACGAGAGGGTATGCGGGATCGGCTGGCAGTTGATGCTCCGGCGGATGCGGGGCGCGCCTTTGCCGTGCGCAGACCAGAGTCCACCTTCACCGTAGTCCTTATAGGTAGAGCCCGCACAGCAAGGAGCTTTCATGAGCATCGGCCGATGGTTCACATTGATACTCCTGCTTTTGATTGCCGAACCTTCATCGAAGGCGGTTGCCGACCAGGTCGTATCCTCGTCCAAAATCGGAATTCTTGTTACGCCAGGGACGGATTCGGACGCGCTGAAATATTATCAGCGCATCGGACCATTGCTCGGGGTAAAAAACGCCAAAACAGATTTGCCAAATCTCACGGCCCTTGTTCAACACTTCGGGTATTCATCGCTGACCGCCGACAAGCTTGAGTCTACCAAGCCGATCGATTTGATAAAGGCCTTCCCGGGCGATCAGATTCTGGCCACGAGGTTCTTTGCCCCTAAGATCGTCGATTTCAATTTTCCGGGCACCAACCCTTCCTACCCCTACAAGGCGGGATGGCGGAAGCTTGTTCGCATGGCTCCTCAACCTGGCTCGAAGGCAGAAAAAGCAGGACTTGGCGCAGCCTACATCCTGTTCAACTATGTGCAGGACGATCCGAAGGCAGATCCCTTTCCAGACACAACTTTCAAGGTTGAATCATTCAACACTCAAGTCATAATCCCAAGAGCATCGTTCAAGAAGGATGCGGAGGACGCAGCTCTATTTCTTGACTACAATCCCCGGAAGGTCGGTTACACAGCGAGCGACGCGCTGTTCGCGGCATTTGACACCGCTCCCGATCCGAAGAACACCCACCAAAATTATTACGTACCGATAGCGTGCGCACAATGCCACGGGCACGATCAAGAGGGCGGATCACCCACCAAGCTCGGCACATTTCCGTATATCAAAGTAAACTATCTAGATTCCGATCAGTGGTATGACATGGCGCGCTTTGGCGATTTCCCGTCATCGCCAAACACCCAGTTCGATGTTCTGTACGATGGGGGCAGCGATCATAC
The DNA here is from genome assembly GCF_059803475.1 of Bradyrhizobium sp. UFLA05-89. Taxonomy (NCBI): domain Bacteria; kingdom Pseudomonadati; phylum Pseudomonadota; class Alphaproteobacteria; order Hyphomicrobiales; family Nitrobacteraceae; genus Bradyrhizobium; species Bradyrhizobium sp. UFLA05-89. The sequence goes on from NZ_JBANBA010000108.1 coordinate 7,261, forward strand.
TTCCGCGCAATACAAGAGCGCGGTTGCTGTTATTCGAAAGCTGAACGAGCTGATTCGTCAGCAAAATATCGCCAGCGCTCGAAGTGACGAATCCGACCTATTTCGCATCAAGGCCGTGGAAAAATGGCTCTTCGTCCACCAAGCCAAGGATGGGCCAGTTGATCCAATCGAACGTGCGTTAGACCTGGGGAATGGTAGCGCTGTTTGGAAAAACACCGCTGACGAAAAGCACCTTCTCGAAACGCTCGATCACTACTGCTTCCGATGCCACAGCTCGGTGCTCTACAACGTGTTCGATAAACAGGGCGTTCTTGATGAACGCGCAGCGATGATACGGCGCATCCAGCTCGTACCAACAGACGTTCGGCATATGCCGCAGGGACGCGTGTTGGACGCTACCACCATTGCGGACTTGGTGACCTACCTCAAGAACCTTAAGTGAGCGCTCTTACACGATGCCGGAGAACGAGCCAAAGGAGAGACCTAATGACGCCAGCAAGACGTATCACGTATTCCGACATACAAATGTACCTCGAAGGAATTGCAAATAATCCCAACAATAAAAGAAACGTCGATGACTCGGGCCATGGCCGATTTTGGAACGTGACCTACCAGCAATTTGTCACAGGTGTTGTTCCCAACGAGGATTGTAAAGGTGCGCCTATTCCGGTCGTTGATCGAAATCCCGCTCAATGCGCCTTCTATCAAGCCTTAAAGAGTAAGACGGGTTGGTGTCAGCTCGGTCAAATGCCGAGAGGCGGCCCGTTTATTACCGATCCTGGTTACTCCGTCCGGCTGAGCAATGGCGCGATCATTTCAGGCGCCGATATCGATGCGAATATTGTCTGGTGGCTTACAAATAACATTCCAGAGAAATAGAGATCGCAGTCTCGCGTGCGATAATTTTTGTTTTCCAGATGCTGAGGTAGGTCTAAATGACCCATTAGCGAGCAAGGGCATCAGGAGCGAAACGCCATTGTGTGCCCATCGCTGATTTGGCAGAAAGCTCCTGGATCTGTGAACGCCTCACGTTTCTCACAGTCTCGACCGACCCTTTGCCGACCTCCGGCTTTCGATGTGATTGTGCTGCTTACCGTTCCGATCCGACGCCCTTGCTTAGACCAGCTCCTCGCGCAGAGTGAGATTAAGGGTTCGCCGGCGCTACCTTGACTTGTATCCGAGTTGATTAGTACGATCTTAGACGCGCAAATGAAGCTTTGAGGGGCGGCTATCGTCATGCGTTTTCTGGTTCGTTGCTCGCATTGCAATGTGGCTTTATTGACGGCACGGCACCGCATGTGGCGGAGTTCGTGATGCGAAAGCCAAGGCTATTCTTCAGTCACAGTACAAAGAACGGCTCGGCTGAACGGGCCTTTCTTTTGCAACTGGCTAACGCCCTCCGGGCAAAATATGAGGTTCTCCTCGATCACGAAACACTCGAGCCTGGCGGTCAGTGGCGTTCTACCATCAATGTCCGCCTAACCGGCAGTCGCGCAATCACCTCCAGTGTACTTGGTATGGGTTTCTCGACAGCTATCTCGTTTCGGATGATTTGCCGTATCCGCGTTGCGCCCGCACTTTGACGAATATGCCATTGGGCGAGCACAGCAATGTCCGAGACGTCGCCACCGTCGACGTTCAGTTCGTGTCCAATGTCTTGGAGGAGCCCATTCCAAGAAGGATATTCAGCGGCCATGGAGTCGCCAGCGCCGATAAAAATCGCGGCCGTCTCTTCGGCCAAGGCCGCAGGATACTCGTTGAGAAAAATGCTCGATTGCTGCGCTTGGTTTTCGGAGCGGCCATCCGTCACTATTTCCCGGCTGCCTTTGCCGCTTCTTCGATCCGTTGCTTCAGTTGAGTGTGATCGACGTACTTATACACGGGATACCCATGCCGAGTCAGCAGCGCGGGGGTCGCCCCTAGGAAATCAGTCTCACCAGCGAAGTTCTTGAGGTGGTGAATCTGGAGACCTAGAATCCCGTTCCCTCTCTCAATAGATTTCTCGATCTCGTAGTTGATGAACTTCCTTCCCGTCGTTTGCGCGCCAATACAAACGACAGTGACGCTGGTCCCGTGTAAGCCGTTGTTGATGAGAGCTCTGACAGCTTCGGCACTCTTCCTTTTGGCTTCCTCCCAAAGCGAACTGTCCCTAAAACCGGCAGCGGCTTTGTCGATGATTTCAGGCAAATTTCTAACCTGATTTACGCGTACGATGTCGCGCTGATAGTGGAAACTGAAAAAGACGCTTCTCGCCATACGAGGCCCCTAAAGAGATCAAATCAACTCCAGCGTGCGACATTATGCATACTCTCGTACCGGACGCTACTCCCATGTGAATCGACGCGGCCTTGGCTGCAGCGAAGCCCGCCAAGAACGCGCGCCCGCAAAGCTCGTCAGCAGCACGCAGGCTGAATACGAGCGCATGCTGACAAACGCGGAGCCGGAATTCGGTAACATGCCGATCGCAGCACTCGACGATCAGCGGCTTCGCCGAGACTTCTTGACTGGCGCGGGAAGATCGCGGGCCTCTGTTCAACGCGAAGGTGACAACCACCTTCAGCGATCTCAGCTAACCGCCCCATCGGGCTATTGCGGACCGAGGTATTTCCCCGACTTCCCGCCGATGCCGGTGAAGGTCAAGTAGGCCATGGAAATCAGCCTCCAAAGGGTTCATTATACTTAGGGGGCGTAGGGCCCCACACGTCAATTTTCGAAGGTCATGTAGATAGCAAAACAATCGCTGGACGATTATGGGCGATATTTTCATTAGCTATGAAAAGTCCGACCTGCCCAAGGCAAAGATGCTGGCGCAAAGGCTTGGGAGCCAAGGATGGACGACCTTTTGGGACCGGAAGATCCCAGCAGGGAGCACCTGGCGCAAGACGATTGGAAAAGAGCTTGATGAGGCGCGCTGCGTTGTCGTCCTCTGGTCCAAAGCTTCCATCGGGTCTAGTTGGGTGCAGGATGAAGCAGACGATGCTAAGCGCCGAGGTATCCTCGTTCCTGTTCTAATTGAGAATATCCAATCCCCTATCGGCTTTCGGAGCATACAAGCGGGCAACCTCGCGAATTGGGAAGGATCGGAATTGGCAGAAGCGTTCGAGGGATTGATCACCGATATCGCGGCGCTTATCGGATCGCCTCGCAAGCTGGCCCAGCCGGGCATGCCGCCTGCGGGAGAGACCGAGAGGCAGAACAAGCCCCTTCGGGACGACAGTAAGACCAAACCGCAGCCAGAAGCTCGGCATAAGGTGGTTGAACAGGTAGAACCCGGACCGAAGGAGGAGCAACGAGCGCGCACACCTCCCCGGCCGCCTGCTAGCGCTCCAGTAACGCGACTTGCGACCGTGGAGCAAGGGCAACAAATTCAGAATGAGCGGGGCAAGCAAGCCGAACGTCTACCCAAACGGAAGAAACTTGAACCTCGCTTCGTGGCCAAGTTCACCAAAAATAAGCCCAAGCGAGATAAGGAGAACTGTTACGAAATCAGTTTTGGCGTCCTTGGATATCCTTCGGTACGCGGCAGATCGTATTCTTCACCGACCATCCTGACAGCCTTGAAGAAGGAACGTCCCTTCAGGAGGCCCTCTGCACGGTCGTGATAGTCATGCCACAACAGAAGGCGGGTTTTTGTGAATGAAGATGAAGCCTGGGACATAGATGGGGACTTCAGGTTGTATGCTGTCGGCGTATTCGGGGACGGCCGCACCTTTACGCTCTCGACCATGCTCTGCGACGCACTTGACGCCCATTACAGCGTGGAGTTTCCTGAGGGCGTTCCAAACCGTTTCACAGAAGCGATTTCCGACCTTAGAACCACGCGCGAATAAGAGCGCGTTGACGCAACTCTGCCCGCGCCTTTTGTCGGCCCGTCGCCCCCGCGGACGCGGGCCCCGCTTTTAAAATTCGACATCCATCGACGTGTCGCCCGCCTAGTTTGCCGCGCATGGACATGCTCGAGAGCTTGCAATCAGCATACTCTGACTATGCTGTTCCAGCACCTTTAAGCGAGCCAGCATTTCCGTATTCCTAAGTCCTTGAGCGAAATTCCATCGGCTTCGCTTGATCACATTTTCCCGGTGATTGCGCGATGCCAAGCGGATAGAAGGCCATCTCGCGGTTGCCAGAGTTTTTGAGGCGCCGCAGTATTATAAACTGTTGTCCTCTGAAGTCTGCTACAGTCGCCAACCGCCTCAGACGATGGATCTTAGATGACTGAAACTTCGCGACCGCGAATATTCTTATCGTACGCACGATCAGATATTGCAGTTGCCCGAGATTTGCGCGCGAGCATCGAGGCCGCGATTGGCTGCAACGTTGTCTGGCAGGACGCGAGCAACCTCACCGGCGGTAACTGGTGGACGGAGATCGAAGAAGCGATCCGTGGCGAATCGTCGGTCGAGCATCTTGTCTTGCTTGCTTCGCGAGCGGCACTCACTCGTCCGATTGTGCGTGCCGAATGGCGCTTGGCGCGCCGTGAAGGTAAAACGGTCACGAATGTCTTCTGGTCCGCGCGACCAGATTTTGTCCCAGCAGAACTTGATCAATTGCCGAATTGGATAAAGGCGAGGAGCTTAGTCGACCTTTCGCTTCCCGAGAGCTGGCGTGCTTTCATCGACCTGCTTAGGACCCCAGGTCAGGCGACCTACCGCCCGCTTATGGGCCCTGGACTGGTCGAAGGATTCGTGCAGCGAGCCCTCGAATTAGCGGAGTTGCGCTCAAACCTTTTGCAAGAACCCGCAGGTGAAAGCCCAACTACGGTCGCGCTGCGGGGCGCGGGCGGGTTCGGAAAGACCGTTCTTGCTTCGGCTATCGCTCGTAACGAAGAGATCCAGGACCATTTCTACGATGGAATCCTGTGGGTCACTCTGGGGCAAAAGCCTGACCTCGCTGCGATCATCTCGGAATTAATCTACGAACTAACGCACCAACGGACGGCCTACGGCGATTCCTCGGCAGCCGCGGTTCGCTTAAGGGCCCTTCTCGAACACCGCCGCTGCCTTTTGGTGATCGACGATGTCTGGCAGACCCAGCATCTGAGCCTGTTTCTGGACGGAGCTCCCTCGACAATCAGACTTGTTACGACTCGGCGTGACGACGTCCTCCCGACGCGTACAATCAAGATTGTCATTGACGGCATGAGTCGGCCCGAAGCAGCTCAATTACTCACTCAGGGAATCATCGATCTCAGTCCCGCGGATCGAAAGGCAATGGTGCGATTGGCAACCAAGCGTCTCGGCGAATGGCCGATCCTACTGAACTTGGTAAACCGGTTTATGCGGGCGAGACTTGCCCAAAACGAACCGCTGGCCGAGACCATTGCGCATGTGGACGCTAGACTTGATCGTCGCGGCCTAGGTGCCTTCAATCGTCACCTTGAGCAGGACCGTGCGGCTGCTATAGATGCAACAATCGGTGCCAGTCTCGATGCTCTTTCTGAGTTCGATAAGGTGGGGTATCCCGCAGATTTCCACGTTCTGCGCTATCACGAACTGGCTGTGTTTCCCGAGGACGTGAGCATTCCCGTAGGCACGGTTTCTCGCCTGTGGAATCGAACCGCCGCAATCGATGAGTTAGCAGCAGATGAGCTTTTAGATCGCTTTTTTGAGGTCGGTTTGTTGCAGTCAGTCGATCGCGCTAACCATACAGTGCAATTGCACGATGTGATGCGAAAATACCTTGCCGACCGAAACGGTGAGGACAATACCATCACGCTGCACAACAATATACTAGCTGCCTACGGCGACCCAATTCAACTAGATATCGAAGATGACGTCGAGCGAAGCTACATCTATACTTGGTACTTGTTTCATCTCCACTTTGCCGGAATTGGGGACGCAGTTGAAGCGTTACTGCTGGATCCGATATGGCTACAGAAGAAGCTTGATGTGCTACGCAATCCAGGCTCATTGCTAGGCGACTTTCGCGAATACGCAAGAAGTGGGACTGCGCACTCGGTCGGTAGGGTACTTACCTTGACATCCGACATTCTTTCCCGCGACCCACGACAGCTATTGCCACAACTTATCGGACGCCTCTGTTCGGACTCTTCGTTTGTCGCGAAAGCTCGGCATTGCGTTACGGTACCAAACTTTGTGCCTAGGACGCCTTCGCTCCTCACGCCAGCAAGTGGTGAAGTTTTTCGCCTGAATTGGGCAGTGCCATTCGTATCGCTTGTCTCTATTGACGATCACACCCTTGCGACACAGACAAGCGATGGCGTGATTCAGGTATGGATGATCAAGGATGAGTCCTTAACGCAGGTCGACTCGCGTCTGTGTGATCCCGTTAAGCACATCTGCAGCGATGGGATTGGCCGCCTATATTTTGTAGCAGCAACAGGCGAACTCGGGTTTATTGACTTCTCAAACGAGAACGGTCCGACGATCGTCTCGACGTTTGTGTTTGATTTTCGGCTAATCCATCATTTAAGCGGGCAGAGTCTTGCCTATACGAGTGAGGCAGGAGAAGTAGGTGTAATCGACACGGATACTGGCAAAGTGACAAGCGTCAAGTTGCCCAAATCCGCGACGATCACTTGCGCGGCAAGCAATGGCTCCGATCTTCTCGCCTTTGGTAGTTCAGCGGGTCAAGTTTATCTGCTGAGCATACCGTCCTTCACTGTTCGATCGTTTCCAGCGACAAAGTCCGACAAAACATTTAGAGGACCAGACCATATATCATGCTTGGCGTTTCTAACCCAAAACTTGTTGGTTAGCGGCATACCCGGCGGGTGGATGAGCTGGTTTACGGGATCAACGGGCCTGCGCTTGTGGGAAGCCAGTAGTAGGAAGCTCAAATTTGAGATGGGAGGGCCCATTTTCGGCACCAATGCTCTTGCCATCTCAAACGGGACCATTCTCGCGGCCAACGGAAACAATGGCATCGAGATCATCGAATTCAAGAAGTCGGATTGGGAATCGACGTGCGTCCTTACTGGGCATCATTGCGCCGTCACCGCGGTAGTGTCCTTGCCGGACAAGCGCGCTGTTTCCGTATCTGCAGACGGCACCATGCGGCTTTGGAGTTATGCTAGCCAGGTCAGACCCGATCGCAGACAAGCACTTAGACACACTGATGAAGTTCGCGCACTTTGCGCTTGTGAGGACAGTTCGGTCATATCTGGATGTGCGTATCCTGAGTCATCCGCTATCGTCTGGGATGCGGACACCTGCACTCCGAAATATGAGGTCAAAGAGATATATGCCGCCGCGGCCATAAATTGGGTTGGCCAAGCTAACGCAGAGGAGTTGGCGCTGGCTTACGACGATTTTCAAGGCCTGAAGCTTCACTTTGCGTCATTGGCCGACGGCGAAAAGCTCCGCGAGGTCGACGTCCCCGTTCAAACTGATGCTGCTTTTCGGGCAGTGTCGAGCGACAATACGGTTTTCGTTCCTCTGCGAGGATTTCTTCGGGGAGGACATGGCGTTGCCGCTATCTCGCTTTCATCCGGGACGATTCAGTGCCACGTGGCAGAAGAAGTTGAGGTGACTGCCTTAGCTTTGAATCCGGAAGGCCATCTGTTTGTCGGCCTACATAGCGGAATGGTCACGCTGCGGGATCGGCGGACCTTGGACGTAGTATGGCGCGCCACCCCAGTTTCCCACGCAATCACGTCTATCGGTGCCATTTGCGGAAGCAAGATCGCCGTTGGCACTGCCGATGGCCAAATTGCAATTCTCAGCCAGTTGGACGGAGCGCTGCTCGGCAGAATGTTGGGTCATTCTTATGCAGTAACCGGAATCCAGGAGATTGAGGGGGGACTAGGAGTGAGTTGCGCAGTCGACTCGACCATACGGCTTTGGAATCTCGAGCAGCGACAAGAGATTGGACGACTCGACGGCGATGCTCCTTTTACAACAATCATCTGGCTGCCGAGCAGGCGAACCGTGGTTGCGGGCGACAACAGCGGTGGGATTCACTGGCTGGAGGTCATCGGATACTAGGGTCGCTTCAGAGTTCGTTCGAATGTATGTCTCGAAAGAAGGCATTCCGCCGAAAGAAGTTGCGCGGCGAGTCCGTTGACGGCGTGTTTTGTGCAATAGAGGCCCGCCACGCGTATTCTTTAGATTCGATTGCCGATAGAGATCGCCTCAAGCTACGTTCTGAACAACGGCTCGTTTTCGGTGGCACCGGTCGTCATGCGTCGTCCAGAGGGCTTAATCCCTACGACAGCACGCGGGATGGCCGTACCCAGCGTAGTTACACTGGTCCCGGAGGCCAATTTCGCCGCGAAAAGACTGCCGAAGCCGGCGAACGAGCAGGGCGTTCGGATGGGTGAACACAACAAGGACGGCTAGCCTCCAAACGCACAATAGACAAGGCGTCGACCTACGACATTTAGCGCGCAACGCGACGCCCAGAACTCAACATCGTGTGCATTTGCCCAATCGGCTCACAAATTTTGCCTTTTGGCGAAAATCGACTCTAGATTTCTTGGTTCTTCGACTCGCGAATTTTTGGCGGCCCACGACAGATCAATGAGTTAGGCGACTCGCATTTGATTGGTCCCGACAATGGCTTACTTCGTTCCCGTTTCCTGCGGCGCAATCGCCGCACCAGAAACCGCACCAGATACGTCCATCTTTCGTTTGAGAGGACGGTTCGCGCTGCACCTCCCGCGGCTGTGATTTCCCTCGCAGCAAGTGCCATGCCGGGTATATTACGCAAATTGCGATCACTTGCGCGTTCAGACTATGAAACCGATTACACCCACACAATGGAGTTTCCTCAGAAGCTATCAAGGCACCCTAGATAGCAAAGAGTGTCTGTCCAAGCGTTTTGGTGGAGACGGCTGCGATGGAAGAATCGTTCACGCGGACATGATTCCTCGCTCGCAGCTCTTACAAATTGCTGAGCAAGGCCACGTCCACGCCGTTCCTACTCGCCTTTCACCCATCGCGCAGATGAAGAGATCCGGCTTTCAGGCGGAAGATATTGGTATAAGCAACTTCTCGACACTACAGTGCTTCTGCGCACGTCATGACAAGACTCTTTTTGCGCCTTTGGAGCACGTAGCACTCACCTTCACACGCGAACAACTTTCCGCAGGATTGAGTTTCAAACCTAGGCGCCGCAAAGACGCAGAAGACCTCACTGTGCCGGCCGTGCGGAAGAAGATCAGGCCCAAACCTTTCGATCTTCATTTTCCCGCAGAGCAGCAATACATCCTGGAGGAGGAAATCTACCAGCACGTCTTGTCGGTCATGCAAAACATGTCACGCGTGATGGAATATAGTCCGAAGGCCTTCGCTAGCCTCAACGAAGAGACATTGCGCTTCTATTTTCTCGTGCAGCTCAACGGCCAGTATGAAGGCACGGCAACGGGCGAGACGTTCAACGGAGAGGGCAAGTCGGACATTATCATCAAGCAAGGTGGCGCTAACGTCTTCATCGCTGAATGCAAGATCTGGGACGGACCATCGGCTTTCACCGCTGCAATAGACCAGCTTCAACGCTACGTGACCTGGAGAGACACGAAAACTGCGCTCGTTGTGTTTAATCGAAACAAAGGCTTCAGTGCCGTCATTCAAAAGGCGCAGGAGGCCTTGAAGGCACATCCGCTATACAAGTCTGGACCAACAATAGAGGGACAATCACGTTTTAGGTACGTCTTCCGTAACGCCAGCGACTCCGATCGCGAATACGATCTGACGTTGATGCTGTTTGATGTTCCGCAGCCGGATGACGCGTGACATGACCAGGTCAGATCGACTAGTCCAGAGCTGGCAGCCCATGTTTGCACTGCCGAACATCAGGCTCGACGAAGCAATCGAGGTAGATGGGTTTGCGCTCGCCCCCATCACCGACGATCGCATCCAGGAGATGGCGAAGAATCCGAAATTCCGTAGCTTTCTCGGACGGTTCACAACTGAATTCGGCGTGCCGGTAGAACCCGCTGTCATCATCTGGCGCAACGACAAGCCGGACACCTATAGAACAATTGCGGCCATATCCGGCTTCCGCGACGCCATCGCAATGTGCGTCATCCCCATGGCTTGGGCGCTGACCCTTCGCTACCAGCGCAACATGAGACCGCTCTACGGCGACTACTTTTCCTTTTATCCGTGGATGATCGATAATCAGAACGACCATCTCATCACCCGCACGCCCATCATGTTCGGCATTCATGAGGTCAGCAAGCTGCGGGCTGTGACAACACCCGCGGTATCGCCGCAGACCATTTCCGCACGCGAGCTAGACACCCCGCTGCTTGGTGCACTGCTCAGTCGTTGGGAACGATGCTTTGCGACTGACTCACCGAGTGAGGAGGATGAGCGGCTATTCCGGTCACTGAATATGTCCCACGCCGCTTCTCTCATGCCGGCGGGGGTGGACAATAAGCTATATGACACCCTGCGCTCCATTGCGCTGTGGGCCTCGGCATTCGAGATATTGAGACCGTCGCGAAGGGAAGCTTACCGCCTCATATATGAAGTGCTGGAAGGCATCACCTGGAACCTGACGGACTGCAATCAGGATCTCTATACCGTGTTCGGCGATGCTCAGGGCGCGTTGCGCAAACTCCCTGTCTGGATCTACGGAGAAATAACCCGGCTTCGCAATGACACCCTGCACGGCAATCCGCTCAGGCCCGAACGCCTGATTGTGCCGCCCGGCAAACAATCCATGGTGATGTACGCTTCGCCGCTCTATCGCATGGTCCTCGCCGCTATCCTTAATCTCACATACACACCTGAGCCACCCCGCGAAGGCCAGACACAGTATGAGGCATACTTTCGGGAGAGGTTTGAGTTCGGCCGCTTCCAGCGGGATATCGAGGCGGCGCTGGCGACCATGCTTTACACGGACGAGGAGCAGGACGAGAGAAGACGCATCAGGCCGCGCCGGAGCGCGGGGCCGCCGCCGGAAACGCCCTAATGACGGTGCAGTATCAGCTCTCCAGATACTGACGGTGCCACCTGACCTGGCTCTCACTAACCTGAAAGCGTCCGTCCATCATTGCGGCCTTATTCCGGTCAGCACCAACTATCACGCGGCCCAACTCCTGAATGCGGTCAAAGCAGTCCAGAATATCGCTTGAGCGCTGCAGTATGCCTTCGCTGGATATATATTCCCCCTGGTATGTATATTGGCTTTCAACCTCGTCCCGCATCGTTTTGTAGTCTGTAAGGATAGGCCGCATGTAGATCATCGCGACATCCTCGACTTCTGGAGGGACGTCTTTATCACCGAACAAAAGCCTGGAAAGTTGAAGGGCCGACTCCCACGTCCAACTTTCCTTTCCCTGCACTAGCCGCTCCTTCATCAGTTCGATGAAGTTCAGCTTCCCGTATTGGAACGGCGCGTTGGGCCACCCGTTCTGGATATAGAAGTCGTACATGCCATGAGGGAACAGTGACCTGATGGTCTGGTCGTTGGCGATCCTACTAATCTCGACCGAACGAGCTGCCGATAATTTATTGCTCAGGTAAGCAAACATGATCTCGGCAATCTGGCGCACCGAATAAACGCCTTGGGATGCCTCGCCCAGAAGCGCCGAGATCATGGGCAGTTCGGTCTTGGTGGCAAATTTCTCCAACCATTCCGTTGAGGCTCGTCTCAAACGCACATCAATGGGGTGTGGGGGCTGGGTTAGCTTTCGCGCGTTTTCGAGCGCTACCCTGTAGCGATGTATCCAATATTTCGTCCGGCTTGGCGGCTCCAGGAACACATCGCCATAGGCAACCTCTAATTCCCGCGCCAGCCACTCCTCCTGCTGGCGTTTGAATACCCCCGTCCGGGCATCGTGCAACATACCCCCAAGGTCCTTGAGGACGGGGTGTGTTCGCGCCCTTGTGCCGAATATCTCCTCCAGTTTTGCTTTTTCCGCGTCGCCTTCCAGGATGTACGGTGACTGGTCTATCCAAAAAATGATGGGCGCCGGATCTCCAATGCGGAAGAGCTGCTGCCGGTAGGTGTCCGGGATAAGACCAGTCAGCTCGTACCCGTCAGTGTTGTCGAAGTGCAGGAAGTTGCTGATGTTGAAATCGGCATCCATTTCCGGAAGATACATCGAGTTCCCGGCCCGGAAGATGGGCACGCCGATGGAATCGACCGGCGACAATCGGATAGCCGCGGAAAGTGCAAGGGCGTCGGGTGTCAAAGATTGATCCCTGCCCGCTTGTAGACCTGCTCTACGCACTCATAAATCAGTCCGTAGTGTTGGCTGACATTCAGCGGCAGCAACCGATAGGTCTCGATTACGTTGGTCAGTGCCTTCAGGGACTCAGTTACGCCAGGCGTGCGCTGGAATTCTTCGGGGATGACGACGCCCAGCAAGTTCTCTTTCTTCAGCGGGATATCAGCTTCCACCTGAAGTTCGATCACCGCAGCGCGATCGTCGCAATCTTTAGTCGACCCTTCCTTGTACAATTTCGAGACTGCAAGCACCCTGGAATGGCTCATGTTGAGAAGATGCTCTTCCTTGAGCTTCTTCTGATCGTTCGCATCCCGATCGACGTACCGGCGGGGCGTTTCAAAATAAAGAGAGATAAGCCGGCCGATCTGGTCTTGATCGGTGCCGACGTTGAAGTCCTCCAATTTAAACGTCGTCAGGTAGTCCGGCATCCTTCCCCGCTCGAAGGCGCCCGTATCGAATGGATGTATCCGCTTCAACGGTGGCGGATTGCTGAAGCGCATCACGAACACGGCCGGCAGCTGCCACGGTTCCGGGTTCAGTGCATCCTTACCCTTAAAGGCAGCGCGACCAACGAAAAGGTAGCAGAGCTTTTCGCCTTGGAAGACGTTGCACTTTACCGCGAGCAGCTTCTCTTCGTTCAGGACCGGAATCAGATTGCTCGAAGCGGTGCTGTGTATCCACGGCGGACTTTTAGGTACGGCCAGGTTACTGTTCTTCAGAAAGTCGCGGAGCTTCACCTCTGTGGGCTTGACCATCGGACATCCATGAGCTGCGGCAAATCACTTCCCTCAATCTATCAAAATCGGTTGAGGCAGGTAGCTTCACAACCTGCTATCCCCAGCCGGCAGCCGCGCGTGCGCGCCCGTCTCGATCGCGAGGTAAAGCCCGCCCCCGTCATCATTGAACACGGATTGCTGCGGATTGCTGCGAACGTCCGTGAACGGCGGCGGATTTTCAATGGCGCAATTATAGCAGGCATTCCAAAGAGTTGGAAGCCATCCACGGATGACTTCCGACACGCGCGGCATTCAGCCACGGACGCTGGTGTCACCGGCCACCGTCAGCCGTATCCTTCGCCGCTTGGGTTAAGCCGGATACGCGATCTAGAGCCTGCCGAGCCGGTGCGCCAGTACGAGCGCGAGCAGCCCGGCGAGCTCATCCATATCGATATCAAAAAGCTCGGCAGATTCGTCAGGCCCGTCCATCGCATCACACACGATCGCCAGAAACGCGAAAGCCGCAGCGCCAGCCACGAGTCCCTCCACGTGTCGATCGACGATGCATCGCGCCTGGTCTTCTCTCAGATCCGGCCCGATCAGAAAAAGGAGAGCGCCATCGCCTTTTTTAAAGAGGCTGTCACTTGCTACCGCAGCTTGACGTCTCGAATTGCAGCATCTGCAGGAAATCGGACGCCATCGTGTAGTAAGCCTGATTGCCGCCGCGCCGGATGCGTGCGCCGGTGTCTGCAAAAACCTTTCGCCATGGCCCGATGCGCTGGATGGAATCGAGGCACGGCGCGGCAGGCGTCGAGAAATGCGGCGGCAGGCCATCATCTACTCGGCGTTGAACACGGTGTAGCTTTTGAGGAACGGAATATCCCGCTCGCACTCTTCGCCCGTCTCGGCATCAGTCTCGCTGCGGGTGATCTCATGCGTAAACCACGAGGCTGCCGCGCTCGCCCTTCCGCACCGCACCGCCAAGCTCAAGCGCTTGTCTGAACGTCATCCAGATCGGCGCGGCGTAGCCCTTCTCCGCCGCCGCGCCCCGCAGCATCAGCACGTTAATGCCCTGATAGGGAACGAAGTTGCCGCGCAACGACCGCGTGAGGCGTCCCGCTGCATGCTCCGCGTTCCAGGGCTTATCCCCTGCCCCGGCGCTGCCACGATCTGCGCTGTCACGCGCTCATAGACGTCTGTCTTCATGGGCCTTCTTCCTTGATTGTGAAAAAGGGTTGCACATGCACCCCTGCCAGCCGGAGCGGCAAGAGCGGCGGGAATGCAGCCAGGGACTGAAAGCGGAAAAGTGGTGCGGCCCGGAGCCCGGCCTCTTACCGGGCGACTACCCGGTTTTCACGTTTGCGCTTGGTCCTTGACGGCAGGGGGCATCAAGCCCAGAATTTTTCCAGACAGAGCCGGCTGAAAGCCGTCCCAAGCCCCTGCGTGAGGGACAGTCACCTGATGGCCGAGACTTTTTCAAAGGCTCGGGGAGGCGAAGCCGAGTATGGCCCGGCGGGCGAAGCCCGGCACGCGAACGTCAAGTACAGCAGTAGGAAGCCGTCACCGAGAACCGCAAGTCAAACGCACCAGCATCTGGCGAGGGACAGAATGATCGCTGAGGTCGGGTTGGCGGCGATGGGAATTCTGGTTGTTGCGGCCGGCGCCGCTGCATTTGCGATGATGAGATCCGGGAAGGAAACCAGCGCTGTCACGCAGGCTCTTCCTTTCGGCATCGAAGCGATAGTCGGTTTCGTTTTGGTCCTGGGAGCGATAGGCGGTTCAGCATTCAAGCTCCCCGGCTTGCCGGGCGACCTGCAGAGCACGTCGCAGTCGTCGGTGAATTCCGACGCCGTTCTGCCGACGCGCATGACCGCCGGTCCCGGACAATATCCGCCCAGCCAGTTCAAGGCTTACGGCATTGTGGCGTTCAAGACTGGTCCCACGGGAGCCGACAAGGACCGGTACGACATGATTTGCGATGCTTACGTGTCCAGCCTGCCTTACTACAAGGACGTGAAGGCTCCGCCGCAGAGGCAGATGGTCACGGTCTGGCCGCTCGAAAAATCCCAATGGGCTGACAAGATCAATGCGGAGGCGCGGCAGAAAGTGTGCGCCGACGCCGTAGCGCACTACGGCGTGGTGCTCGCGCAGGAGGCCATCAAGGATGCAAAGCAAAACGGGGCCGCCCTGGACGGCCAGGGTCCCTTCCTGCTGGCCTGGTCCCCGGGCTCCGTAAAAGGCCGGCCGGACGCGCTGGTCCTCGTCGCGGACCTGTCCGACGTCATCGTCAATGAGCAGGCCAAGCAGATTTTCGCGCAATGGGCGCTCGATATTCAGAACGATCCGAGCTTGTGGGACCCGACTTGGAATCTGGAGAAGCTCACGCTGCGTGCCCGGCTTTGGTCCGACAAATGGGGAACGAAATTGCTCAACATTTACAAGAGCAAGTCGTAAGCGATGCTGGATTTTTTCAAAGGGGTCGGACTCGCGAGCGCGGTGGGCGCATTGCTCGGCTTCGTCGCAGTCACCGTCATTGCGCCGGTGCCCCCCGGCGGCGTTGCCATTCTCATGGCCATCCCCATTCTGATCTGCTCGGTTGTGGGCGGCATCTTCAAACTGGTGCGCGGCGGCAAAGGCATGAAGGTCGACAAAGACGATAAGGACCATAAGGAGGACAAGGACGGCTCATCGAAGGATGATGACGAAGGCGGCGCGTAGCGCGCGTCTTCGTTCCTGCATCGCCGCGCGATGAGTTCGCTCAGCCCTACGATCCCGTTCGGAAACGGCTTCTTCAACGATGGAGCTGCTCTCTTTATGAAGAACTTCTTCCGAATAATGCTGACGGCTGCCGCTTTGCTCGGCCTCCGCGCACGCGCAATCCGGCCCGCCCTACCCTGAACCGGTGCAAAGCGCGATCGCGGACGCGAAGAAGACTGCACCGGCGCGCTGCCTCTCAAGACGGGGCTCGTCACCGTTCGGGATGTCAATGGCGACGGCCGCCAGGGCTACATTCTCGATTACCTGAACTACGAATGCGCCGGGAGTTCGCCTTATTGCGGATCGGCCGGGTGCGTTAAGGAGGTCTATATCTCGCTGCCCGGCGGAACGTATTGGAAGGCGCTCGGCGATACGTCAGGGGACTGTAATTCCGGAGCGTGAACGGCAGGCCCGAGATGGTGCTCGACCTTCACGGTTCGTCCTGCGAAAAGGTCGGCTCCGCGCGCTGCCCAAAACTCTGTACTGGAACGGCTCGAGGTTCGGCGCCGCGCATTCAAACTAGGTTGTCCGTGGCTCGCCAGGCGGATTGAAGCGACCGCGGTCGCGATGCATCGTACGTTCGGCCTCGGACCGCATCGCACAAAAAGCGGAGATCGGCGATGGCGGTTGATCGCGCACTGCGCCGTCGAACCGTTGCGGGTCGCTCCGCGTTGAGTCTTCGATGTCCGCAGTGCTAGTCTTTTCGGAAGGGAGGAGCCATGACAGACCGATCCGTGCAGCCCTCTTGGGATCCCCTTCTTCTGGCGAGCCAGCTTCAGTCCATCGCGCGACAGAGCCAATCGCTCATGCAGCGCTTCGTCTCCAACCAGGCCAACGCGACCAAGCTCGGCATGGCCGATACGTCGACGCTCGGGTTCGACTTCGTCGACCTCATGACCAAGATGATGACCGACCCGACCCCGGTTGCGAAGGCTCAGATCGACCTATTCAACGAAAGCATCGCCCTTTGGACGAAGGCGGCCGAGCGCATGTGGACGATGCCTCCTCCCGAACCCGAGAAGCCGAAGGACAAGCGGTTCAAGCATCCCGACTGGACCGAAAACGCGGTCTTCAGCTACGTCAAGGAAAGCTATCTCGTCGCTGCAAAGTCGATCCTCTCGGCGGTCAGGGACGTCAAGGGCATGGACGACGCGGCCGCACGCAAGGTCGATTTCTACACGCGCCAGTTCGTCGACGCGATCTCTCCTTCGAACTTCGTCGCGACGAACCCAGAGGTGCTCAAGGCCACGCTCGAAACCGGGGGACAGAACTTGCTGCGCGGATTGGAGAACCTGTTGTCCGATCTGGGACGCGGCGATGGCCGCCTGTCGATCACGATGACCGACATGAACGCCTTTCGACTCGGCGAAAACATCGCGACGACGCCGGGAAAGATCGTGTTCCAGAATAATCTGATGCAATTGATCCAATACGCCGCGTCGACGCAGGACGTCCGCAAGCGCCCGCTTCTTATCGTTCCACCCTGGATCAACAAGTTTTACGTTCTCGATCTCCAGCCGAAGAATTCACTGATCAAATGGGCGGTCGACCAGGGCCATACGGTCTTCGTCATCTCTTGGGTGAACCCCGACGAAAAGCTCGCCGAGAAGACCTTCGAGGACTACATGCTCGACGGGCCGATCGCGGCCCTCGATGCGATCCGCAGCGCCACCGGCGAGCGGCAAGTGAATGCGATCGGTTACTGTCTCGGAGGCACTCTGCTTGCCTCGACGACGGCCTATCTGGCGGCGAACGACGACGACCGCATCGCGAGCGCCACCTACTTCGTGACGCTGGTCGACTTCTCGGAGGTCGGCGACATGGCCGTCTTCATCGACGAGGAGCAGCTCGCGTCCCTCGAGCGGCGCATGCGCGAGCGCGGATATCTCGAAGCACACGACATGTCGGCCTCGTTCAATATGTTGCGGGCGAACGACTTGATTTGGTCCTTCGTCGTCAACAACTATCTGCTCGGCAAGGAGCAGCTACCGTTCGACCTGCTCTTCTGGAATTCGGACTCGACGCGCATGCCCGCCGCCATGCACTCGTTCTATCTGCGGAAGATGTATCTCGAAAATCTTCTCGCGAAGCCAGGCGGCATCACCTTGGCTGGAACGCCGATCGATCTGTCAAAGATCAAGGTCCCGTCCTTCATTCTGTCGACGCGCGAGGATCACATCGCCCCTTGGAAGTCGACATATGCGGCGACGCGTCTCTATTCCGGCCCTGTGAAGTTCGTGCTGTCGGCGTCCGGCCACATGGCGGGCGTGATCAGCGCACCCGGAAGCAAGTACGGTCACTGGACCAACAACAGCCTGCCACCCGATGCCGATCAATGGTTTTCGACCGCCACCAGCCATCAGGGGTCGTGGTGGCCGGTCTGGGATGAGTGGGTGACTCGGCTGAACGACGAGCGGGTTCCGGCGCGCGAACCCGGTGGAAGCTATCTCCCGGTCATCGAAGACGCCCCGGGCTCGTACGTACGCGTAAGGGCCGTCGCGCCGTAGCGTCTCTAAAGGACCTGCCGGACAATCAGCGGGTACGGCGGCTATCGTCCTCTCGGCCCGGCCGTCGGCCTCATCCTTGAAGGCGTCCAGTCCAACATTGCATGGAGGTCGGCACGAACTCCCCGCAGCTTCAAGGTCTCCGCGTCCGAAAAGCGGACGTCACCCGTCTTGAAGGTCGGCGCCGGTGAGCGCGGCGCCGGCGGCTTGGATCCGGCGCGATGGCATCGAGCTCCTTCTGTATGAACTGACGTGCCGCTTCGGTGTCCTGTATCCTTCTGACGACGTCGGTTCTATTCGCCAGTCGCTGCGTGGGCTCATGGACGCCGTTCGAAGATTTTGGGCGTCGCTCTCGGTATTGCGCTGCCTGGCCTGCCGTTGCTCGACGGGTCCCATCGGCAAGAAGTCGCCGCCCCTCATCCTCTCGGCCCTCCTCGGTTGATACTTCGAAGTCGTTCCTCATCGATGCGACGAATGCGCACACCCTTGACCGCGTGCGGCAATAAGCACCTCGCAATGCCTCGCCATTCTTAGGTTGCGCAAGCTTGGTTCGATGAGAACGACCGGGATGGCGTCGCATTCGAATAAGAGCTGATTGGCGCACGCACCTGCTAACCAACGTTGAAGAAAAGCAAACACAGGCCCAACACTCGGGAGTTTTGACACAGATAATCAAGCGGAAGTACAGGCCCTCCGGCGCATTTTAATTACACCAACCGCGCGCCCCACTTGGAGAAGCAGGGAGCCTAAAATGTGAAATACTATCATTACAGTCTTAAAAACGGTGGTACTCGCATGAGCCGCTAGATGGGTGCGGTCTAAGTGGACCACCCGCGACCTGTTTTTTTTGATATCCAGGTGGGCTATGCTAAACGAGAAAGCCGTCCGATGGTCGAACGGCCTGTCTTCGCATCGAGCGTCCTACCTAGCGGTGTTTGTCCCGTATAGCTCACGCTCGCGACGAATATCGTCCGGAGCAAGTGGCGGGCTCGCGGCGTCGAAATCCGTCCACCCACTCTTCTGCCAGGCAGTGCTTCGCTCGCTCAGATTCACAGACGAGTCGTCAAGAAGGGCCTCCAGTCGGGAGCGGTCGTTATCGGCTACTCTAGCTGAGACTAACGTCCCGCCGCGTCGAACTCCCTCGGCAATGCGCGATGCATCTTCTTTCGATACACCGGCCTGCGTGAGCGCGCCCACGATCCCGCCGGTCGCCGCGCCAGCTGCGGCGCCAGCGGCTGTAGATGCAAGCCATCCCGCAGCGACCACAGGTCCAAGACCTGGAATCGCCAACAATCCCAATCCAGCGAGCAGCCCTGCCGCGCCTCCAAGCCCTGCGCCAATACCGGCACCTGTGCCGGCACCTTCAGCGCGGTCATCGACGCCGTCACGATCGCGATCGACCTTGCCTCGGGGCCGGTACCAGTTCTCC
The DNA here is from genome assembly GCF_059803475.1 of Bradyrhizobium sp. UFLA05-89. Classification (NCBI taxonomy): domain Bacteria; kingdom Pseudomonadati; phylum Pseudomonadota; class Alphaproteobacteria; order Hyphomicrobiales; family Nitrobacteraceae; genus Bradyrhizobium; species Bradyrhizobium sp. UFLA05-89. Next base: position 26,809 of record NZ_JBANBA010000108.1, read on the forward strand.
GAGTTATTGGCGACGATGCTGATGTCGGAGTGTGGAACGCCGGCGGCCTCGAGACGAGTGACGGCGCGCTCGGCATCGGAGTAGTTGTCATAAAGGCGGGAAATTGTCGTCGTCATGTCGATGCTCCTGCTCATTTGGCGGGGTTTACGTTGCCCTGAAAGTCGATGCTTACGTCGGTCTTGGTCCCGGCTTTGTCGGCCTTGCCCCGCCAGACACCATCATTGTCTTTCTAAAGATCCGAGACGTTGGAATAGCCGGCCGCTTCGATCCTCGACTTGGCTTGGCCTTCGGTGAAGCTGTTGCGGCCCGCCACCGGCGCACTCGAATTGTTCTGGTCCGAGCTGTTGACGGCATTGTTGCCCGGCCCGCTCTGGGCTGGCTGAGACTGAGCGCTGACAGGAGCCGATCCGAGCAACGTGAGAGCGGCGAGGATTGGTAGTATGCGCGGCATTCTTGTCCTCCGGCGTTGATGTGTCGCTCGACAACAGCCGGGATTCGAATTGGTTGCTAACGCAAAAGGTTGTCTTGAGACTCGGATCGTCTGAAATCCAAGTGCACCCCCGGGATGAAGCAGTGCGTCGAGCTACGTTGTCGTATGGAGCGGTAATCGGCCGCATCTCTGAGACGAGCTGAAGGGACTGCCGCGCGGGATTCACGCGCGCGGCTTGAGCCGGCGGACCGTGGGCTAGCGCACAGCGAGCGCGCCGCACCGACAGTCTAGTCCGCCCGATCTGTGCAGAGAGTTATCGAGTCGCAAATTACCTCTCAGGTTGCATTGGCGAGCGGGAGGCGTGAATACGAGCGGGCCCAGCACCACCACAAGTGCCGGAGCCGCTGGAGAGGAAGCTTGGCAGTTTTCGCCAAGCGGCCCGAGCCTAGATCAGCTACTAAGTACGTTGCGTTCACTTTTGGACAGACCGGCCCGTAAATGCAGAACGAACCAAGCTCGTGCTGAGGCTTGCTTATATCAGCGCTCACTGCAGATGCTTTTCACCTTCTGATCGGCCTTCTTGTTCTCGGCGTCGATCCGAAGTGACTCCTTCCTTTGACGCCATGAGCGTGTTTGGCTGCAGGGGCCGGCATCACCTACAATGTCGGACGCGCTGGAGTTTGGTTGGCGGTATTGCTCGACCAAGCTTGAGCTAGCCAGGTCGGTCGCCGATACATTATGTTCACTTTTGAACACCGCTTGACGTTTTCCCGATACGATTCACATTTGGGAGGCGGCCTACTTGCATATACCAAATGGCCCCAGTCCGACGGGGAGCGGCTGGGGCCTTGGGGTTGGCCTCTGGTCTGGCAACAGGGGGGACATTGACGACCAGAGCATGTCAAGAACACGCAGCTTTGCTGCTTGTTCCTGATTCGTAAAACATCGCTAATGTTCTCCGTGTGCATGGCGAACTCTCCCGTCCCGTCGGGACCTACTGGCTTCATGAAGTCAGAGCGGACGGTTGCTGGATCTTGGTCATCCGGAAGGACAAGTCGTCTTTCCCCGAATGGCTCCGCTGGCGCGGATAAGCAGGTCGCGAGCGTCGCTTATCGCTCCTTCCTCATCGTTGCGGAGGCCGACGGGCCGGAAGCGCGAATGCGACGGGGAAGGTGTTGGTGGCCAGAGCATCGAGCGCGGATTTCTCCTCCGCGAGCCGCCTTTCGATGAACTGAGGTTCCAGCTCCGACAGCTTCGTCCGGAGCAGCCGTCGATAGGGTGAATATTATTGCGGTGCGCGCGGATGCGGGGCAGATCTTCGTCGAGCATCTTCGTCACTCCTGGCGGTCGTCACGGTCCTTTTCGGGGTTGAGAAAACCGGGAAAGAGAATTCCCGGGGACGATCGGCTGTCAAGACGCCTGTGGGTGCATCTGCGAGTTCTTCGGAACAACGGCACAACGGCAATGAGAGCGGCACCGAGATCGTCGCGAAGTTTCTTGCGACCGACCTCTTGAAACGCCTTCCCGATTTTCTAAGTCATTTTTCGCCGCGAGAGCGGTGTGCCGGGCGCCAGATCGGGTCCGGCGCGGGCGCCGGGCCGGGTATCAGACCCTTCTGACTCCTGCCTTGCGCTCCTTGTATCCATCTTGCTCTTTGGAGGACTTGGTTATGAGGACTACCTTCGACTTCGCGCCCCTGTGGCGCTCCACCATCGGCTTCGATCATCTGGCCGACCTCGTCGACAGCACGATGCGCCAGGCGACCGAGGACCACTATCCCCCCTACAACATCGAACGGTCCGGCGAGGACCATTACAGGATCTCGCTCGCCGTCGCCGGCTTCGGAGCCGACGACATCGCCGTGACCGCCGAGCAGAACGCGCTCACCATCGAGGGCAGGAAGCCCGAGAAGGCGGCCGGCGAGTATCTCTACCAGGGGATCGCCGCACGTCCGTTCAAGCGCGTATTCAACCTAGCCGACTACGTTCAGGTGAAAGCGGCCTCCTTCCGCGATGGACTGCTGATCATCGATCTCGTCCGTGAGGTACCCGAAGCGATGAAACCGCGCCGGATCCAGATCGCAGGCGGTGCTCCGTCGCAGATCGAGCAGAAGGCAGCCTGACGCCAGTCAAGGTCCGACGGCGAAGCGCGGCGCGCGCAAGCGCAGCCGCGCTCCTTGCCTCACGTATCAAGGAGAACATCATGGCAATTAGTGATCTCATTCCCCGGTCGAGGAATCAGGAACTTGCGTCGACGCGCGGCAACTACGATCCGTTCATGGCGCTTCATCGCGAGATGAACCGCCTGTTCGACGATGTCTTCCGCGGGTTCGGCGGTACGGGTCTGGCGCCGCTGATGGAAGGGCAATTCGGCTGGCCCACGATCGAGCTCAGCGAAACCGACAAGGCGCTGACCATCACGGCCGAGTTGCCCGGCCTGACGGAGAAGGACGTCCAGATCGAAATCGCGAACGGCGTCCTGGCGATCCGCGGCGAGAAGAAGGACCAGCGCAGCGGCGAAGGCAAGCACTTCACCGAGCGCTATTACGGCGCGTTCGAACGGCAGATCCCGTTGGAGAACGTCGAGGAGGACAAGGCCGAGGCCTCGTTCAAGAATGGCGTGCTGAGCATCACACTGCCTAAATCGGAGAGCCCGCGCGCGGATGTTAAGCGCATCGCCATCAACACTCAGTAACAAAGCTCCCGGGCGGCGAACCCCGCCCGGCCCATCTCACAAGACCGTCCCGAAGAAAGGAGCGTAAGGGAGGCAACTGATGACCAACGCCAACACGAATACCGGCAAACTCGATCCCCTCTTCTACCCGGCCGCGCACTATGCGTCTCCGGACCAGGTTCTCACCGACGAAGAGCTTTCCGTGTCCGAAAAGCGGATGATTCTGTCGTCGTGGGCGTCTGACATGTTCGCCGTTGAATCCTGTCCTGCGCTACGCGAGATTCCCGGCATGTGCCACGCAATCCGGCTCGCCGACATCCTCGCCGCGCTACGCCGGCTGGATGGCGACGACGATCCGCCACAGCCTGGCGGCGTATCGATGCGGCTGCGGCGGCCTTGGGCCGCCGTGCAGCGGAGGAGAGGATAATGCTCACGCAGGCCATGACCACGGTGCTCCCAGGTCCCGTGAGCCGTCTCCCTCGGCGCGAGGCGAGAGGCGGACGGCAGGCGCGGCCCGGATATTGCGACTCGTATGTGCGCCCAAGATCTGGCGATGACGATGCGTGTAGTCTAGCGCAATTCGCCTAGCGGTGAAGCGGCCTTCAAATTTCGCGCGGACTCTTCGCCCGTCGATCTCATCGATTTTGGCACGGCTTCCGCCGCTTGGCCTTCATTGTTGTGGGAGTCCGAGCCATCACGTCATCCCGACGAGGAACCACGTCGCGACGAAGCGGTCACGCGTCTCGTAAAAATGATCAAAGTCTGACCTCGAACGCTGAGAACGACGATTCGAGCTCGCACCGTTCATCGGCATCGCGTGTCCTGGCGCAAAGGAGAGCAACGGCTCGATTGCAAGGGCGCGCAAAACCTGCCGAGCAATCGGAAGAGCAGCAAGTTTCATCTTCCGGCGACTCTGGTCGAAGCTATCTCTCAGATCGGCGAACACGACGCGGCGACGCATAATACGACGTGGTGCAGGACTACGCGAAACGTTGGGGCGTGCTCACGATCGGCACCGGCCTCGGTACCGCTTCACCAATCGCGACGGCACGAACGAACGCTCAGGTTAACTCCTGCCCGGTGCCCCGGCGTATCGTATAGATCACCGAGCATTGGGGGCAAGCTAGTTAGGTTCACGACCAAATGTCGGCAAGTTGACGATATCCGCGCTCAGAAAGCGCAAAATCCGCAATTTCAGCTTGGCCCGGTGCTTGCTTTGTCCACGCTGTCACCCTCGAGCAGGGTTAGGTTGGCATTGAGAAGTGGCAAGAAGGCTGTAGTTACTACCGCCTCCTCGGTGTCAAGAATGATGACAATGACTACCTTGGCATCGACATAAACCTACCTCGCGAACGACGGTGCGGGAGCGCAGCAGTGATTTGCTGTGATGCAAACCAATTCTTCAGAAGGAAGCGGCTGATCAGTGGGATAATGAAACGATACGACGGAAAAGTACTTTGTATGCTGCCGTTTAACTTTCTTGGTACGATGGATGACCCGATGGAATTTCTCACACGAGTCTGCCAAGCGCCCTTTGATCTCGCCCTCTCGCTCTTTTCGACCACCGAGAGGGCAACCGCAGCACGTCTGCGATACTATGATCTTTGCGGCATCCAGGTTCAAAGTGTGGCGCGTACCGTCGACTATGTCCGCTTAGACTGCTCTAACGGTTTCCAGGCGTTCGCGTTCGATCCGATCTTTCTGGGAAATCGCATATCCGCGTGTGGCTTCCGCCTGAACCACGCGGAATAACATGACGTCTGCAACTTCCTCCATTCCAGAAAAAGCCATTTCTGAAGAACATATAGGATGAGAGGCGTTGCTCAGCTCGCGGGAAGGCCGTGGCTGCGCAATTGTCGAGATCAGCCGCCCTCTCCAGACCCCCGGGGCACCGGCAACGTCATCCGGGACAGCGTCGGTGTCGGCATCCATGCGGCGCATGTGAATGGCGGATTAGACGCGATTTCACTCGAAATTGCCGCCAGCCGCAGTTTCTTCGCCCAGCCTAGCGCTTTGCGATCGCCAACTCAGTTGCGGATTCCGCTAGCCGACCTCGATCTGGGACAAGGACCGCGATCTTGCACAGACCCTTCTCGATAGCATGCCTGATCACCCGGCCTCGGCGATGTTCCTTCCGGTTCTGCAATCCGCAGTTCCGATCGATGCGCGTGGTGTGGAGCGGCTGAAGCAAGGTCTTGGGTCTGGTGCGGTACCGGTCTGGATCTATCGCAATCTGGCACTAGTCTTACTGTGTCATAAAATCATCCGCACGGTACGTCTTTGGATGAGAGCAGTACAGCACGGACATCGTCGCAGG